>CAZDDY010000001.1:0-43007 GCA_964504455.1 uncultured Candidatus Saccharibacteria bacterium
TCCTCAGGTGGACTCGACGGTGCTGGGTGGTACAAATTGACAGATATTCCAAATTTACAAATGTATGATAGTATAGCCAAGATAATCACCAAAGCAGTCGGTATTATTAGTAAGTAATTTTGTGCATACATGCATGTATAAAACGCTTGAAAAAGCGATTGTATCCAGTCATGTGTACGCTAAAAATCCATGGAAGGATTTTCATCGCTCGAAAAAAAATTAGGAATTATATTTAATGACAAAAAATTGCTGACCCAGGCGTTTATTCATCGTTCGTATTTGAACGAAAATTCAAATGTCGGGATCGGGCATAACGAACGATTAGAGTTTTTAGGGGATGCAGTACTCGAACTTGTCGTTACTGACCACCTATTTCGAAGTTATAAAAACGCTCCTGAAGGAGAGTTGACTGCGTATCGATCATCACTTGTGAACACAAATATTATTGGTCAAAAAGCACTTGATCTTGGGTTTGCAGAATATCTTTTGTTGTCTAAGGGAGAAAGTAGGGATATTGGTAAAGCAAGACTCCATATACTTGCAAACTCGTTTGAGTCCTTTGTCGGGGCGCTCTATCTTGATCAAGGATATGAGAAAGCACGAGCGTTTGTTGAAAGCTCACTTTTCCCAGAACTAGACGTAATAATAAAGAAAAAACTGTGGCGAGATGCAAAAAGTCTTGTTCAAGAAAAAGCCCAGGAAATATATAAAGTGACTCCTTCATACAAAGTGACATCAGAAAGTGGCCCCGATCATGACAAGCGCTTTGTTGTTGGTCTTTATTTCGGGTCTGAACTTATTGCCCAAGGAAAGGGAAAATCAAAACAGGAAGGTGAACAATCTGCTGCGCGTCTTGCACTAGAAGAGAAAGGCTGGCTGTAGTAAAATAAAGCTATTCTATGGTCTTAAAATCAATCGAACTTTCTGGATTTAAATCATTTGCTAAAAAAACTGCACTCCAATTTGAATCAAAAGTAACTGCTATCGTTGGTCCAAATGGAAGTGGAAAATCAAACGTGGTTGAAGCCATTCGTTTTGTTTTAGGTGAGCAATCAATGAAATCACTTCGCGGGAAGGGAGGTACTGATCTTATTTTTAAAGGCTCAAAAGATTTAAGCGCACTCTCACGCGCGAGCGCTACCATTACATTTAATAATAAAAATAGGATTTTCTCATTCACTGAAACTTCAGAAGGTGTGCGAAATGTTGATTTTGATGAGGTGCGAATAACGCGTGAGGTATATTCAGATGGCCAAAATAGATATTTGATTAATGGATCAGAAGTGAGACTCAAAGATATTGTTGAACTTCTTGCCTCTGTGCATATTGGTGCTTCGGGACACCATATTATTTCTCAGGGGGAAGCAGATAGAATACTCTCAGCATCAAATAAAGATAGACGCATCATGATTGAAGATGCACTTGGATTAAAAATTTACCAATATCGTATTAAAGAAAGTGAACGCCGTCTAGAGAAGACTGAAATCAATATGAAGGAAGTTGCTTCTTTGAGACGCGAACTTGCACCACATCTTTCATTTCTCAAAAAACAGGTAGAAAAAATTGAAAAAGCAGAAGAAATACGGAAAACTCTCGTTGATGTGTATCGCGAATATTTTGCAACGGCGCTTTGGCTTGAAGAATCGACACAAAAAGAAATAAATCAAGAGTTAGCCTCTCTCACTGGAGAACTTTCTTTTCTAGAGAAACAATTAAGTGAAAGTCGCCCGCAAGATGAGAGAATATCTCCATTTGAAGAATCGAAAAGGAAAGTTAACCAAGACCTTATTCATCTTGAAAATAAGAAAAACACTATTTCGCACGAGATTGGTCGTGTCGAGGGGATGATTGACGCACTTTCCAGAAGTGAAAAAAGAGAAGACAGTGATACTCCAATTGGTAGAAAAATAGTTGAAGAGGCGCTTCAAAAAATTAAAAATACACTTCTAAAGGCACTTGAGACGAATACTACTGACGGTATCCGTTCCCATATTCAAGAAGCAGTCCTTGTTATTGAAGCATTTGAGACAAGTGCTCACGCAGAAGATTTTTCTTCGTCAAAACAGGAGCTTGAAACTTTACATGAGACAAAAGCGAATCTTTTACAGAGCCTGGCAGTTATTGAAAACGAAAAAGTTAATCTTGATAGAGAAAAAGAAGAGATAAAAAACAAAGAGACTACTTTTTTTGAAAGTGTACGAGAAATGGAGCGTTCATACTATGAGTTAAAGAACACTTATCAGGAAAAAGAAAATCAGAAGGCATTACTCGAAAATAAAAAAAAGTATCTTGAAACAGAGAGTGCTAGAACAAAGGAGTATATGCAAGAGGGTGTGCTTCTTTTAGGAACGTTGCTCTCTGGTATCACGGCAAAAAAACCTGAAGATGGTGTGGGTGAAGAAATCCAGCATGATAGATTTCGACAAATCGAAAGGTTAAAAGTAAAACTTGAAGAAAGTGGAGCACTTGGCGGTGGAGAAACAATAAAAGAATATGAAGACACACTTGCGCGAGACCAATTTCTTGCTCGTGAATTAGAAGATCTGACAAATGCTATATCGGAAACAAAACTTCTTATTATTGATCTAAAGACTAAACTTGATTCTGAGTTTAAGGAGGGAGTGGCTTCTATCAATAAGGCGTTTCAAGATTTTTTTGCAACAATGTTTGGTGGCGGGGGAGCCCATCTTTCAGTAACTATTGAACAGAAGCGAAAAAGAAGTGCTGAAGAAGAAGAGATTGAAATTGAAGAGGATGAAGAAGAGGCAGTTGAGCGCGGAATTGAAATTCATGTTTCTTTGCCACACAAGAAGGTGCGGGAGCTGACCATGCTCTCTGGGGGAGAAAGATCTCTTACTTCTATTGCACTTTTGTTTGCAATGTCACAAGTAAACCCACCCCCATTTCTTGTGCTTGATGAAACTGATGCTGCACTTGATGAGGCAAATTCACGAAGATATGGAGATATGATTGAAAGACTGTCTAAATTCTCCCAGCTTATTTTGGTTACTCACAACAGAGAAACAATGTCTCGCGCATCAATTCTTTTTGGCGTTACACTGGGTGCAGATGGAGCTTCAAAACTACTTTCAATAAAATTTGAAGAGGCAGAAAATTACGCTAAATAACTATTTTTGTATAGGTGCTTCTGGCTGGAAAAATTTATTTTGTGTTGTAGTGTATGTGTTGTATTTTTTTATAAATTTATTTTCCGGGTCAACAATAACTTCAAGGGTAAGACCCTCCATTGTTTCTTTTGAAAACGATTGATCAAAAATAAAATTACCAAGACTATATGCACTGAGTCCACCTTTATACCTTTCAACACTTTGAGCAACATGTGGGTGGTGTCCAACAACAAGTTTTGCACCTAAGTCTATACTTTTATGTGCTTGTGCAATCTGTGCTTCTGTCTCAGGGCTGTATTCATTACCCCAGTGAAATGAGACAACAAGAAAATCAACTTTTCCAACTGCATCAGTAATTATTTTTTCGAAATTTTCATCTTGGGCAAGTAAAATACCAGACTGATCTTGCGTTGCCTTAAGCCAATTCGGACCAACATCACAAAAACCTATTCGCATACCTTTTACCTCAAGTATTTCCGGTTCTTTAGCTTGGTCGTATGTGTCACCAGCTCCTGTGTAAGCAATATTTGCTACATCAAGGCGCCATCTTGTATCATCAAAGGCTTCTTTGTCCCAGTCGCCAACGTGATTGTTTGCAAATGAAAAAATATCAAATCCTGCCTTTTTTAGTGATTCGAGTGTTTTCGGCTCCATTCTGAATGAATACAAATTTCTTTTATCCACACCTTTGTCAGAGAGTGGTCCTTCGAGATTACCGAAGAGTATATCTACGTTTTTATAACTATCACCAAGTAGTTCAAAAAGTCGATCGAAATCCCCGCCAAGATTTTTGTTAACAGAAAATTTCACCCCTCTATCAAGCATAATGTCACCAACAAAACGCATGGTTATCTCATCTTTTGGATCTTCAGTTGAAATTTTAAAATTACCTGTGCGACTGTATACAACTCTTTTCTTTAAATATGCAAGAATATTTTCTGTATCAGTGAACCGGTCATTTGAGTGTAAAATTACAATAGCAATTTCTCTGTTTGAAAGCTCGGACAAAGGGAGAGACCATACACCAGCATACGTTTGGAGTGCTTCGTCTGTAAAGCCAAGCTTACTTCCAATTCTGTTTTTATCTTTCACTAGTTTATCAACGTTTTGCCATGTGTGACCCTGAGCACTATAGGATTTTCTACGAGTAATATCCCAGATAAAAGGACGTTCTTTTGTTATGTATTGTACGAGCGAAAATATATCTCGAGCAGAAGAGACATTTTGTGGCGACAATCCGCTTGGGTCTTTAAAAAAAGTATTATCCATATTTAGAAGATTAGCTTTTTCGTTCATTCTCTCTAAAAATGTTTGTCTACCACTATGCTCTGCTAAAATTTCAGCAGCAACGTTTGATGAAGGTAATAATAGAGGGAAGAGAAGTCCCGCTATCTGTATTTCCTCTCCTGGTTTGAAGGTAGATCTCCCATATGTGTTTGCTGCCTGTTTTGATACAGTTGCAAAATCAAATTGATTCTGTGTCTCAACTGTTGTTATGGCTGTCATAAGCTTTGTAATTGAGGCAATAGGGAATTGTGTATCTATATTTTTTTGCAAAATAATTTCGCCAGTTTCTATGTCAGCAACAATATATGCATCTGCAGAGACATTTGGTCGCGCGCTACCATCAGGTGCAATGTAGATAGAATTATTTGATATCACACTCGGTTTTAATGTACTGTCACTATAAATTGAGATTTTTGTATCAAAATCTATCCAATCAAATAACTTTTCAGCGTCTTCTGTTCTCAATCTTATTGCTCCGTTTTTAAAGGATGTCGAAAGTGGGCGTCCATTTTTATCATGTGGTGTACCATGAATAAAATAGTTACCAAATAAGTGTAAGCTATACGGAAGCCATGCCCCTATTTTTTCTGAATAATATTCTTCTTCTTTCGTATCAATTTCAAAGAGTCCACCAGGCGTTTCCCAAATAGAATTTTTTTCACCTTTTGCAATAACAGGATAGCGTGCCTTAGTCTCTCCATCTTCAAAAGCGGTAAGACTCATATCTACAAGATTTATACGGACCATTTTTCCTTTTGCAAAAGGAATAAATTGGTTGTCTGGGATATTTTCAAAAGAAATTTTTACTATTGGTTCCTCTTCTGATAATTCTCCGACGTTAATTTTATAGCTTCCTTGTTCGCTTGTTTCGAGACGTTCCGCTTTTTTGAAGGAGTACCAAGCTTTCATGAAGGGTGCTACGAATAAAAGTGCCATAATAATAAAAAGCACCCCAATTTCGTACCACTCTCTGTTTTGAACCCATTCTCTTATTTTTAGCCAACGTTCTCTCATAGGACTAGTTCATAGTTTATCAATTTTTTATCTAAATCGACACGAGAAACTAAGACAGTAATCTGCATTCCGATGTGAATCTTTATTTTAAGTTTTTTACTTACTGCTTCAAATCTGTTTGGAAAAAGTTTAAAGCTTTTATCAAGATTTTGTTCATGAATAAGCCCATCAGTTCCGCTTAGTACATCAGAAGCAAAAATACCATGAGTGGTAATACCGGTCACTATAGCTTGTCTTTTTTCACCTATAAAACTTTTCATGTATTCTGTTTGAACTATACGAAGTGAAAACCTTTCTGCATCCTGGGCTTGTCTTTCAGCTTGGGTAGCATGGATCATAATTTTTTCCATCTCCGCTTCATTTGCATGATCTGCTTTACCTAAAAGTGCATTGGCTAGAGCACGGTGTGAAATAATATCCGGGTATCTACGTATTGGGGAAGTAAAATGCGTGTAAAGCTTAAAAGCGAGTGCGAAATGGCCTTTATTCTTTATACTATATCTTGCTTTTGCCAGTGTTCGAAGTACAAGCGATTGGATGAATGCCCCATATGTCTTTAGCTTTGGGTGTTTTGTAAGTTCAGAAAGAGTTCGTGTATCAATTTTTTTTCCTATTTTAAAACCAAGAGGTTCAAGAACCATTCGCAATGTTTGCACTTTTTCTTTTTCAGGGAGTTCGTGGATTCTATACGGGAATATATATTTTTTCTTGGTAAGGAATTCAGCAACTGTTTTGTTCGCAAGTAACATAAATTCCTCAATAAGCATATGAGATTTTGTGAAAACACTTTTAGTTGGTGTGTATGAACGACTGAATTCGTCATACAAGAATGTTATTTCCTCTTGTTCAAGCACTAATGACCCTTCAGATATTCTTTTTTCGTTCAGTTTTTCTGCAATTTTTAAAAGTTTTTGCAATTCATCTTTGAATACACCTTCTTTTTTTTCTAAAATTTGATCAACTTCTTCGTAGGTAAAACGTTTTTTTGAGTGGATAATCGATTTTCCCATCCACGTGTTTTTTATTTTTCCTTGTGTATCAAATTGCCAAACAACACTTATAGTAAACCTATCTTCGTTTGGACGAAGGCTACACAAGTCGTTTGATAACACCTCAGGAAGCATCGGAATTACTCTATTTTGCAGATAGATACTCGTGCCCCGTCTTCGGGCTTCTATATCAAGTATGCTTTTTGGAGTGACAAAATGTGAGACATCAGAAATATGCACTCCTATTTCTATAAAGTGTCCTTTTTGAGAGATAGTTAGAGCGTCATCAAAATCCTTGGCATTTTTTGGGTCAATGGTCAGGCAAACTTCATTTCGGAAGTCTCTTCGATTTTTAATTTCATCTGCAATGTGCTCTTGCTTGATTTTTTCAGCACCCTCGAGCGTTTTTTTTGAAAAGCTTCCCCAGGAAAGATCGTGTACGATTTCTTCTAGCAGTTTTTTGTGTAAATCTTTCTCTTCTTTTGTTTTCATCTGTACTAACTATACTATAAAGCTCCTTTTTGCCTACCGTAATTGACCAAGCTTCAAAATGTGCTACTATATGCCCATGCTTACTATTAGATTGCAACGGACAGGAAGAAAAAATAATGCTTCATTTCGACTCGTATTAACTGACTCAAAAAACGGCCCACAGAGTGGAAAGTTTTTGGCTGTACTAGGCAATTTTGATGTCAAAGGAGGGAAGGCTACATTTGTCGCAGACAAAATCAAGTCAGCTATTAAGAATGGAGCCCAGGTTTCTGCAACAGTTCATAATATGCTTATCAAAGAAGGCATCATAGAAGGAAAAAAGAAGAACGTGCTTTCAAAGAAGAAACCAACAGTTAAGAGGAAAGAAAATAAAAAATAGTGTAAAATTAAGTCGTTCGAAAGGACGACTTAATTCGTATATATGTTTCAAAAACACCCTCATACACATAGAAACTTAGGATTTACCTTGATAGAGCTTTTAATTGTTATAGCAATCATAGGCATTCTTGCTGGTGTTATTATGATTGCATTGAATGGGGCGCGAGCTAAAGCGCACGATGCAAATGTGAAATCAACACTCGCTTCTATTCGAAGTATTGCTGAGGACCAATTTTATCAATATGATCCAAATACATATGCACCAGTATGTCTTTCAGGTCCAGTTGATCTTGTTCTTGGAGATTTGGGAGACAAGGAAGGAGTTCTTGAAGCCAATTACCAATGTACATCTACAAACACAGAGTGGGTTGCAATTTTCCCTCTCAAGACAAAACCAGCCTACTGGTGTAGTGATAGTCTCGGAAGTTCAAGAGAAGTCTCTGGATTTACAACAAGTCTTGCTCCAGATGAATTAAATTGCAAAAATGCAACAGCTCTAACCCCACCTGATGATGGTGGAGATGGTGGAGGAGGGGGAAATACATCACCAACACTTATTCTTTCAGGTGCAAATCCGTATGAGTTTTGGTCAACCAGCAATAATCCATTTAGTGGAAATGCGCATAATAAATACACTGAGCCAGGATACGCTGCATCCGATGCAGAAGATGGCGATATAACAGCAGATGTTGCTGTGACTGGACCAACGCTTATTTCAAGTACAAGAACAGGGTGTAGAAAATATACGTATAATTTTACATATTCAGTTACAGACTCAGGAGGTCTTTCCTCTCCAACATTAACCAGAGTAGTTATTCATAATAGATGTCATCCACCAGATGATGACGATGATGATGATTAATTGACTCAAAGCAGAGCTAACCGTATACTGCTATATAAGCAGCAAATCTGTCGTCACTGCTTTTAGAAGAGAATCTTGTCAAAACATATTATGCCAAACGATCAAGGATTTCTTGAGTATGTTGTTAAGGCCCTCGTCGATAATCCAAACGATGTAAAAATCGAAAGAAGTATTGATGAAATGGGTGTACTTATCACTCTGTCAGTCAATCCTCAGGATATGGGGAAAGTTATAGGCCGAATGGGAAATACAGCGAAAGCAATCAGAACACTCTTGCGAGTTATCGGAATGAAGAACAATGCTCGCATCAATCTTAAAATCAACGAGCCAGAAGGCGGTATGCAGAAAATGCAACAACAGCCATCTGCAAGCTCAGTTGACGCAGCAATGGAGGATCTGAAGGGCCTCTAAAGCTACAAATCGGTATACGAAGATGCCCGGCACATAAACGTGTCGGGCATTTTTGTATTTTTTACTTAGGTTATTAGGCAGCTTTCATTTTGTATTTCATCAAGTGTGGGTAACTTGAAGCAACCGCCGATGCTTTTGGTAGATTCAAATGTACCATCTTGATAAATGTTTTTTGTTTGATTGTTAGTCCGCCACCGCTACTCACATACTCGATGTGAGATTCAATTAAATCAATGAGTTTTTCTTTTTGACCCGGTTTCACTTTTTGAGTAAGAGTCAGATGCACAAGCAACTGTATCAGAATGGAATTTGGGAAATTCCAGTTGGGTTTGTGCATTCTCACTGTCTCCGACCACAAGGTGTACCCATGGTTTTTGAATAGAGGCAGTACCGCTTTGGGTAATGTGCCAGGAAAGTGACGCAGATTTCTTCCCATACTTATTTAGTTTTTAAGGTGAGCCTTTTTTATATCCCTTATTGATTTTATTGTCAAAGACACATACTATCTAGAATATGCATTTTCATGTTGTGACAATCTTCCCACATCTTGTTGAGTCGTATCTCTCAGATTCGATTATTGGACGGGCAATAAAGGAGAAAAAAGTGAAGGTATCTTTATATAATCCACGTTCTTTTGTCAAAGGAAAATACAAGAAAATATGGCCGGATGGTAATGTTTCAGCTCAGGTAGACGATCGGCCGTATGGTGGAGGTCCGGGTATGGTGATGAGAGCGGAACCAATCATTGATACTGTAGATAAAATAATAAAAGACATCTCTAAAAGAAAAGACAGGAAAGTAAAGATTATAAACTTTTTACCAAGTGGCAAAAAATTTACAACTTCGTACGCAAAAAATGCTGCAAAAAAATATACCGATATTATATTAATTTCAGGACGATATGAAGGTGTTGATAGTCGAGTTGATAAAATACTTAAAACCGAAAAAATATCAATCGGAGAATATGTTCTTACGGGAGGGGAGTTGCCCGCTTTAGTTTTGATTGATTGTATATCGAGGCAAGTTGAAGGAGTTCTTGGTAATTTCGATTCACGAGAGGAAGAACGGATAGCAAGTAAAGAATTTTATACGCGGCCAGAAATCATAGAGCATAAAGGTAAAAAATATCGAGTACCGAAGGTGCTACTTTCTGGTCATCATCAGAAAATGACCGAGTGGAGGAGTAAAAAAAGAAATAGCTAAAAAGGGCCAAAAAGCCCTTTTTTTGTTGACTTAAGCCTGCTCTTATGATAGGGTAGTGTCACTAAAGCTCTGATTGAGTTATGGCACCGCTTTGGGATATTATAAGCTCGCGATAATATAACCCTTTGAAGACAGCGCATTTCACTATATAAATGAAGGCCAATGAAACTAGTTCGGTCACTAGTTTTTTGTCGTCTCGGGTGTCTATTTTTTCATGTCGAAAACAAAAGTACTACCAAAAAAGTATTTTTCAAAATACAAAAAACCACTCGTTCCTTTTCCTGGTCTTTTGGAATCCCAACTTGCATCTTTTGACTGGCTTGTTCGTGAAGGCCTAAAAGAAGCATTTAAAGAGTTTTCTCCAATCAATGACTATTCAGGGAAAAAATATGAGTTAAATTTTGCATCTTTCTCTCTCGGCGAACCGAAGTTTGACGAGCGTTATGCAAAAGCAAATAAGCTTACATATGATGCACAGCTAAAAGCTCGTGTAAAACTAGTAAATAAAATAGTTGGAGATACAAAGGAACAAGAAATTTTCCTTGCTGATCTTCCAATGATGACAGATCATGGAACTTTTATAATTAACGGTGTTGAACGTGTTATTGTGCCACAGCTAGCACGATCATTCGGAATCTTTTTCACTGAAGAAGAATTAAAAGGTAAGCGTTACTTCGGTGCAAAGATCATTCCTGCACGAGGTGCATGGATTGAGATCGAAACTGATACAGATGGAACACTTTTTGTTCGTATTGATAAGAAGAGAAAGTTTCCTATAGTTTCTCTCCTTCGCGTACTCGGGTATCAAACCGATGTAGAAATTCTAAAAGCATTTAAGGGCTCACCACATGAGGCCCTCATTAAGCTTGGTCTCGAGAAAGATCCTGCGAAAACAGTGCTTGATAGTTATGTAGAAATTTATCGCCGCTTGCGAGACGGTGATTTGGCTACTGCTGAAAATGCAAAGGAATTTATTGACGGGCTTTTTTCTAAAGAAAGATATGATCTTTCTCCTGTTGGGCGATTTAGATTCAATAGTCGCTTCGATAAGCCAATGACAGACAAGGAAATGGAGCGACGCACACTTTCTGCTGATGATTTGGTTTCAGTGGCAACTCATGTCTTTGATCTCAATCAGAATCCACATGCGCGCGCTGATGATATTGATCACCTTGGACAGAGACGTGTTAGATATATTGGCGAGTTACTCCAACAAAAAATTCGAATTGGAATGACACAGATAAAGCGAAATGTGCAAGATCGTATGTCTACGATGGATGCTGCGACAACGCTTCCTATGAATGTTATCAATCAACGACCACTCCAAGCTCGAATAAAAGAATTCTTCACAACAAACCAACTCTCACAGTTTATGAACCAAGAAAATGTCTTGGCAGAGCTTGAAAATCTACGACAACTCTCTGCACTTGGTCCAGGAGGATTAACTCGAGAGCGAGCTGGTCTTGAAGTACGTGACGTACACACATCCCACTATGGACGTGTGTGTCCAATCCATACTCCAGAAGGTCCAAACATTGGACTCGTTCTTCACCTTTCTTGTTATGCACGTATAAACGACTTTGGAATCATTGAGACTCCTTATATTCGGGTAAAAAACGGAAAAATAACCGGAGAAGTTGTTTACTTAAATGCACTTGAAGAAGAAAAGTATGCTATTGCACACTCAGGAGTTAAGTATGATGAAGCAGGTAAAATTATTGAGGACAGGGTAGAGGCTCGTGTTAAAACAGAGCCAGGTTTGATTGATCGTGAAAAAGTAGATTTTATTGACGTTGCAACTTCTCAAGCGTTCTCTATTGCAACAGGTATGATCCCATTCCTTGAGCACGATGATGCTAACCGCGCACTCATGGGATCAAACATGCAAAAACAAGCAACACCATGTATTGTTCCTGACGTACCACTCGTTGCAACAGGTATGGAAGCACTTGCACCTGAACACTCAGGGCGTTTAGTAATGGCGCGTGAGGCAGGGACAGTGACTTCTCTTGATGCAAGTCATATTACCGTTACGAACGCTGAAGGAAAAGCAAAAACATACTCGTTAGTTAATTTTGAAAGAACAAACAACTTTACTGTTTTTCACCAAAGACCAATAGTGACCTTGGGAGACAAAGTGAAAAAAGGAGATGTACTTGCTGATACATCAAGTACTGCGCAAGGACAAATCGCGCTTGGACAAAATGTGCTTGTTGCGTTTATGTCTTGGAACGGACACAATTTCGAAGATGCAATTATTCTCTCAGAACGTCTTGTAAAAAATAGTAAATTTACTTCTATCTATGTTGAAGAATTTATTTCTCTTGTTCGCGATACAAAACTTGGTCCTGAACTTACAACGAGAGATATTCCAAACGTTGGTGAAGCAAAACTAAAAGACCTAGATGAAGAGGGAATTATCCGTGTAGGAGCTGAGGTTAGAGAGAATGATATTTTAGTTGGAAAAATTACTCCAAAAGGTGAGACAGAACTCACTCCAGAAGAACGTTTGCTTCGATCAATTTTTGCCGAAAAAGCACGTGATGTGAAAGATACATCACTTCGAGTTGAGCATGGTAAGCGTGGACGTGTTATTGGAGTAAAAGTATTTTCTCGAGATCAAGGCCATCAACTTGAAAGTGGTATTATCAAAAAAGTAGTTATTGAAATTGCACAAGTTAGAAATATTTCAGTTGGTGACAAGCTTGCTGGACGACATGGAAACAAAGGTGTGATCTCAGTTATTTTGCCAGAAGAAGATATGCCATATATGGCAGATGGCACACCAATTGACGTGATTCTTACACCACTCGGTGTTCCGTCTCGAATGAACATTGGACAGATCTTAGAAATGCACTTAGGACTTGCTGCACACACTCTAGGGTATCAAGCAGTCGTTCCACCATTTTCTGGAGCAACAGAAGATGAAATCAGACAGGAATTGGTTTCTGCTGGTTGGCCAGAGAATGGACAGGTAAAGCTCTTTGATGGACGTACAGGGGATGCATTTGAAAATGATGTCGCAATCGGTATGATGCATATTTTGAAACTTCACCACATGGTTGAAGATAAAATTCACATGCGTTCTATTGGTCCATACTCATTGATTACACAGCAGCCACTTGGAGGTAAAGCACAAGGAGGAGGGCAAAGATTTGGAGAAATGGAGGTGTGGGCTCTTGAAGGATATGGTGCGGCATACACACTTCGTGAAATGCTTACGATAAAATCAGACGATATTATGGGACGCTCACAGACATTTGATTCAATCATTAAGGGTGAGAAAATTAGAACTCCTAATGCCCCAGCTTCGTTTAATGTGATGCTTAACTATCTTCGCGGTCTCGCGCTTGATACAAAACTTACTAACTCAAAACCGGTCGAGATATTAGACGATAATCAAGAAGAGAAATAATATGGGAAAGACAATAGATACAGTCAATAAATTTGACTCAATAAAGATTTCGCTTGCATCTCCAGATCAGATTAAAGAATGGTCTTATGGTGAGGTTACTAAACCTGAAACAATAAACTATCGAACTGGCCGTTCAGAAAGAGGCGGACTCTTTGATGAGCGTATTTTTGGTCCAGAAAAAGATTATGAATGTTACTGTGGAAAGTATAGACGCATTAGATACAAAGATATTGTTTGTGAAAAATGTGGAGTTGAAGTAACAAAATCAATCGTCCGAAGAGAAAGAATGGGGCATATAGAACTTGCTTCACCGGTAGCACATATTTGGTTTTTACGCGGTGTGCCGTCTCGTATGTCTATCCTCATGAATATTCCGATTACTGATCTTGAAAAGGTTATTTACTTTGCTGGGTATATTATTACGAAAGTTCATGAAAAAGAAAAAGAACTTATTCTTTCTAATCTTGATTCTGAGTTTAAGTCAAAGTTGAAGGCTTCAGACAATGAGGAAACTCGTGAAAAACTCAAAGAACTTCTTGCGAATACAAAAAAAGAGGTCGGTGAAATTTATGAAGGAAAAGTTCTCAACGAAATCTCATACCATCACTTTAGTTTAAAGTATGGTACAGCATTTGAAGCATCAATTGGTGCTGAGGCAATCTATAATATCTTTAAAAATATTGATCTTGAAAAGTTGAAGTCAATTACAGAAGTACAGCTTGAAAAATCTGGCTCAGCTGAAAGAGAGAAACTTGAAAAAAGACTTTCTCTTGTACGATCAATGCTTCGTTCAAATATCCGCCCTGAATGGATGTTTATTACAGCTCTTCCAGTTATTCCACCAGCACTTCGTCCGATGGTTGCCCTTGATGGTGGCCGACACGCAACGTCAGATATTAATGATTTGTATCGTCGTGTCATAAACAGAAATAATCGTCTCAAAAAATTGAAAGAAATTGGAGCGCCGGATGTCATCTTGCGTAACGAAAAAAGAATTCTTCAGGAAGCAATAGATGCATTGCTTGATAATTCGATTGCAAGTCAAAATGATTCACCTGCGATGAATCAAACACAACGACGCGCGCTTAAGTCACTTTCTGACAACTTGAAATCAAAACAAGGACTCTTTAGACAGAATCTTTTAGGTAAGCGTGTTGACTATTCTGGACGATCAGTGATTGTTGTTGGACCGACACTTAGACTTGATCAATGTGGTCTTCCAAAACACATGGCACTTGAACTTTTCAGACCATTCGTAATATCAAAATTGATTGCACGAGAACTTGCATACAATATTCGAGGGGCAAATAAGCTTATCGAAGAAGGAATCCCTGAAGTATGGGCAATCCTTGAAGAGGTGATTGAAGGAAAATATGTAATGTTAAACCGCGCACCAACACTTCACCGTCTCGGTATTCAAGCCTTTCATCCTATTTTGATTGAAGGGAATGCAATTCAGGTTCACCCACTCGTGTGTACTGCTTTCAATGCTGACTTCGATGGAGACCAAATGGCAGTATATCTTCCACTTTCTCTTGAAGCACAAGCAGAAGCTCGTGAATTAATAGCTTCAAATAAAAATCTCTTGAAGCCACAAAGTGGTGAGCCAATCGTGAATCCATCAAATGATATGATTTTAGGTTCATTTTGGATGACGAAAGATGTTGATGGAGAAAAAGGTGAAGGAATGATTTTTGCTTCCCCAAACCAAGCTATTTCAGCATATGATTACGAAGCCGTTTCTTTCAGAGCAAAGATTAAAGTATTAGGAAATGATACTCCGAAATATGCACAGTTTGGCGGCAAACCTTTCGAAACAACAGTCGGACGTATTATTTTCAACAGCATCTTGCCAGATGACTTTGAATTTATTAATTCAGAAATCAGCAAGAAAAAAATGTCCGGTATTATTGATGACTTAATTATTCGATATGGTGTTGATGCTATTCCACCAATACTGGATAAAATAAAGAAGTTCGGTTTCAAATATGCAACGATTTCAGGTACAACATTTTCTTTCTCAAGTGTTAAAATTCCTGAAGGTAAAAAGGATATAGTTGTCGCTGCAAGAAAACTAGAAGCTGAAATTGTTTCGCAATATGAAGATGGATTGCTCTCTTATGATGAAAAGTATCAAAAAGTGATTGAAATCTGGGAGAAGGCAAAAAAGGACATCGAAAAGCTTATTCCACAAACTCTTACAAAAGCCGGCTCAGTGTATGACATGGTTGTTTCAGGAGCAAGAGGCTCAGTTGGACAGATGTCACAGATGGCTGGTATGAAGGGCCTCATTATTAACACACAAGGCCGTACAATCGATTTTCCTGTTATTCCATCTTACAAGGAAGGACTTTCGCCAATTGAGTACTTTATTATTACTCACGGATCCCGTAAGGGTCTTGCGGACACAGCTTTGAATACTGCGAAAGCTGGATATCTTACAAGACGTTTGGTTGACGTTGCACAAGATGTGGTTATTACAGAAGAAGATTGTGGCCAAAAAGAAGGTAAATGGGCAAAACTTGAAAATGTTATGGGCATTGAGATTCCTCTTGCAAAAGCTCTTCGAGGAAGAGTGCTCGCGAGTGATCTAAAAGATGAAAGTGGCGCAGTGCTCTACAAGAGAAATACACTTATCAGAAAAGAAGATGCAGAAAAAATAGAGAAGCTTGGCATTAAAACTGCTCATATTAGAACCCCACTCACCTGTAAAACAATTCATGGTCTTTGCCGAATGTGTTACGGTCTTGATCTTGGAAGAAATCACTTAGTAGAACTTGGTGAACCTGTCGGTATTATTGCTGCACAGGCAATCGGAGAGCCAGGTACACAGCTTACACTTCGAACATTCCACGCTGGTGGAGTTGCACAGGTAGACATTACTGCGGGACTCCCTCGTGTCGAAGAAATTTTTGAAAGACGAATTCCAAAATCTCCTGCAGTCGTCTGTAAAGGTGAAGGAACAGTCTCAGAAATCAAGATTGAAGGAAAAGAAAAAACAATTGTTGTGCTTGAGGAAGGCGGAAAGAAAACCAATACCACTGAGTATGCTGTTCCGCTTCGTCGTACACCAACAGTCTCTGTCGGTAGCAAGGTACTACCAGGAGATCTTTTGACTGATGGTTCTGCAGATATTGCTGAAGTCTTTAAATTTGGTGGCAAAGAAAAAGCAGAAAATTATATCATTCAAGAAATCAACAAAGTGTACGAACTACAAGGAGCTTCTATTTCTGGTAAACACTTGGAAATAATGATTCGTCAAATGTTCTCACGTCGCAAAATTAAAAATCCTGGTGCAACAGAATTCTCACACGGTGAAACCGTTGAAGCTATAGAGTTATACGAGGAAAATGAACGAATGGTTGAAGAAGGAACTGAAGAAGCACGAGGCGATATAATTGTTCTTGGAATTTCTGAAGTATCACTTACGACGAAAAGTTGGATGTCTGCAGCATCATTCCAAAATACAAACAGAGTACTTATCAATAATGCAATTAGAGGAGGAGTAGATAAACTTCGAGGCCTCAAAGAAAATGTGATTATTGGTAGTCTTATCCCTGCAGGAACTGGTTTTAGAGGACCATTACCTATTGAAGAAGGCGACATAGAAGCCTAAAGAGTTGCATATGCTTCGGGCCACCGAAGAAATAAAACAAAAATTATCTATCGTTGATGTTATTGGCGAGTATGTAAAGCTTGAACGGGCAGGCAATTATTTTAAGGCGCGCTGCCCGTTCCATTCTGAAAAAACACCATCATTTCATGTGTCTCCCGACCGCGGAACATATTATTGTTTTGGATGTGGCGCGAAAGGAGATATTTTTGACTTCGTTGAACAGTTTGAGGGACAAGATTTTAAAGGTGCTCTTACCATGCTTGCGCATCGTGCAGGCGTCACGCTTTCAAAACAAGATATTGTCGATAAGACCGGCGAACTCTTTGTGGTGCTCGAAAAAGCAACAGATTTTTTTCAGCTTTCACTTGCAAAAAATAGCCAGGCTCTTTCGTACCTAAGAGAAAGAGGGGTAGAGGAAAGCACCATCAAGGCGTTCCGTATTGGGCTTGCACCTGATTCATGGAGTAATTTATACGAGCACTTAAAAAAAATTGGTTTTTCCGACAGACTTATAGAAACCGTTGGACTTGCAAAAATTGGTGAAAAAGGAGGGATGTATGATCGTTTTAGAAACAGAATAATGTTTCCTATAGCTGATAGTTTGGGACGAGTTATTGGCTTTTCAGGGAGAGCTCTTGATAAAAATGAAACCGCAAAATATATAAATTCTCCTGAAACGCCTTTATATAGTAAATCAAAAATTTTGTATGGTTTTGATAAAGCAAAACAGTCAATTAGAAAGAAAGATTATACAATAGTTGTTGAAGGTCAATTTGATCTCGTACTATCTCATCAAGCAGGACTTACAAACACTGTAGCTGTCTCAGGAACAGCTTTTACTACAAGTGAAAGTCTTGACTCACTCTCACACCTCGGCGTGTTAAAAAGGCTTTCTTCTAATATTGTATTTGCTTTTGATAGCGACGCACCTGGATTAGGAGCAGCATGGAAAGCAACGAAAGCAGCATTTGCAATAGGCATGGATGTAAAAATTTTAAAACTTCCTAAAGGAATCGATCCAGCAGATGTATTATTAAAGAATCCACAAGAATATAAAGACTCCCTTAAGTCAGCAGAGCGAGCAATACCATTTTTTAGTAAATATAGTATGGAAGATTCTTCTACGGAGAGAAACGTTGCTAAGGCTATTGAAGAAAAAATTATCCCCCTTGTACAAGTTATTCCAAGCGCCATAAATCAAAGTGTTGCCATTAACGAAGTTTCAAAAGTGACTGGCTTTAAGGCAGAGGTAATCGAGAAGGATGTGTTACGAAAAGAAGGCACACAGTCAAAAGAGAAAGACAAAGAAATAATTAATGCCCCGAAACTTTCCCTCGAAGACAAGATTTTTGGACTTTTGTTTTACAAAGAATCAAAAGGGGAAGATATAACACAAGCACTAGGATCACTTGAAAGCACTTTAGGCAAAGAGTTGTTTGAAAACTCTTTTAATCGCGCGAAAGGTTTCAAAGAAGAGCTTCTGTATCTTACTGATATTTTGTATACTCAGCATGATACATCAGAAAGAGACCACGAGCTTCTCTCAAACCGTCTTGCCAGAGAATTAATCAGAAAGAAATTGCGAGAAAGCGCCGAAGAACTATCAAAGATTACAAGTGACAATCCCCGGTACGAAGAATTATTAAAAGAATCTCAAATATTAAGTGAAAAATTAAAAGCCATAACTATACAACACCATGCCAACTAAAAAATCAAAAAAACAACTAAAAAAGAAAAAAATCAATAAGAAAAAAATTCTAAAGAAGAAGGTTATCTTAAAAAAGAAGATTCAAAAAAAACCAGTTAAAAAAACAAAAAAAGTTGTTTCAAAAAAGCCTACTAAGACCAAAAAGGTAATAAAAAAACAAGGCAAAGCCACTAAACAAGTAAAAAAGGGCAAAGGTGTTGATTTAGAAGCTCGAGCACAGCAGTTGATTGAGAAGGGGAAAAAGAGAGGATTTATTACATATGACGAAATTTTAAAATCTTTACCAAATATTGAGTCAAATATCTTGTTTCTCGATGAGCTTTACGACAAGCTCTCTGTTGCTGGAATTGATGTACTCGAAGGAGGAAATCTACTTGATTTAGACGTTGGAAACGAAAAAGGAGGCAAGCACGAAAGAGAGAGTCAGGGGTATGACTCAATTCAAATGTACCTTAAGGAAATTGGCCAATACCCACTTCTAACAGCTTCTGAAGAGAGGGATTTAGCACAACGAATCGAACGAGGAGATAGCGAAGCAAAAAATTTACTTGCACGTGCTAACTTGCGTTTGGTTGTTTCTATTGCAAAAAAATATGTTGGTCGTTCCGCAGATCTTACACTTCTTGATTTGATCCAAGAAGGTAATATTGGTCTCTTTAAAGCAGTTGAAAAATTTGATTGGACTAAAGGATATAAATTTTCAACATATGCAACATGGTGGATCCGTCAATCAATTACAAGAGCACTTGCTGACCAGTCTCGCACCATTCGTATTCCGGTCCACATGGTTGAGACAATTTCAAAATACAAACAAGTACACAGAAGACTCTCGCAAGACTTAGGACGTGATCCACTACCAGAGGAAATCGCAACTGAGATGGGTATTGAAGTAGAAAAAATTCATGTGATAGAAAACATTACTCAAGACACTCTCTCTCTTGAGCAGCCAATTGGAGATGATGATGAAAAATCCACACGTGGAGAGTTTATTGCTGACGATAAAATACTTCGCCCCGATGAAGAGTCTTCTCGAAGAATTTTACAAGACAATATCAGAGAAGCGCTTGATGAGCTTTCAGAAAAAGAAAGAAAAATTCTTGAGATGCGATATGGGCTTACTGATGGAGTGCAACATACACTCGAAGAAGTAGGACAAGAGTTTGGGGTTACTCGAGAACGTATTAGACAAATCGAGGCCAAGGTTCATGAAAAACTTCGAAGTAACGACAAAATCTCAAGACTCCGAAATTATTTTGACTAACAAAAAGCCCTCAGTTGAGGGCTTTTTGTTATCTATAAATTTTCTCTAAAATGCCTCAGCATCAAATACTTCTTGTGTAGGACGCTTAAGTTCAAGGAGTTTACCTATATATGTCCAAAAAGCTTTATTTCCTCCAAGCTCAGCAACGCATTCTGATGCTTCAGCTTTTGCGCGAGCTGTCGGATGGATACTTTCAAGAGGAAGATGTCTATACACCCACGCAACATCCCCATCGTACGTTTTCATAATATCTTCCATGGTTGAATGAAATCGAGAACAAAAAGAGCAATCAAGGTCACCATATTCGATGATAGTGACACCTGCAGTTTTATGATCTCCCAACACATGATCTCTGTCACTTATTGGGTCAAGATTCATTTCAATTGTGCCCTGCATTCTGTCTGTAAGAAGTCCGTTTACGATTTGTCTAATTTCTTCATATGGAAGAGCTCCAGGTATTTCAACCATTGCTCCATTTCGTGAAAGGGCAATACTATATGGTGTTCCAAATCCATCGGTAATATGTGCCATTGCTCTTGCTGCGCTATCAATATCTTTTTGTACAACATCTCTATATCTATTGGATGAAACACAATCAGCAAACCTTGCCTTGTCTATCCCGAGTTGTTCAATAGTTGATTTTGAGGTACCGCCTCCACCTCGTGCATTTGAAGAAAAATAAATTGCACCTGCAATAAAAATAGCAGCAATAACAATTGCACTTGAAATTGATATAACATTTGTTCGTCGATTATTTTCAGGTGGGACAGGAGAAGGAACTACTATAATCTGAGGTTGAGGCTGGGACGGTACAGGGGCCTGCGGTTGACTATTGTCCATAAGTATTATTGTACCATGCTTATTTGATACTTTCAAAAAAAACCGTGCAAAACCCCGACTTTTATGCTACCATGGGCTTCTATATGGATAAGGTTTATCAGGTCGTTTTTTACGCCTTTTCTTTTGTCTCGCTCTACGTCCAAGTCTTTTTTCTTATTGTTTTTTTGGAAAAACGTAAAGAAATACTTGTTCGCACAAAACGTATTGAATTGCCAGAGTATCCTTCTGTTTCAATTACAATTCCTGCGTACAATGAATCAAAAAATATCGAAAAGACCGTACAGTCTCTTCTTGAACTTGATTATCCAAAGGAAAAACTTTTTATAAATATTGTTGACGATGGATCAACTGACGATACCTGGGAGGTAATGCAACAGTACAAAAATAATTCACAAATAAAACTTTTTCGTCAGGAAAATGGTGGGAAATTCGCAGCAAATAATCTTGGCTTAAAGAATTCAGCAACCCCTTTTGTTGGATGCCTCGATGCTGATTCTATGGTTCATCCTGAAGCTTTAAAAAGAATCATGACATATTTTGACAATACAGATGTGATGGCCGTTGCGTCTACGATCGTAATTCATAACCCAAAAAGTGTACTTCAAAAAGCGCAACGAGTTGAGTACGAATTTTCTATTTTTGTTAAAAAAATGCTTAGTTTTATTGATGCAATTCATGTTACTCCTGGACCGTTTTCAATATTTAGAAAGGAAGTATTTGAGAAACTTGGCCCGTATCGACACGCACATAATACAGAAGATCAGGAGATAGCCATGCGTATGAAAGCAGCTAAAATGAAAATAGAGCATGCTCCTGATGCATACGTCTATACGCTCGGACCACATAAGGTGCGGGGATTGTTTAAACAAAGAGTGCGTTGGATATATGGGTTTATCCGTAATAGTTTAGATTATAAAAAATTACTTTTCAGGCACGAATACGGAAATATCGGGTTCATAACTCTTCCTTCAGGTATTATTTCAATACTATCCGTTATTTTTTTATTTTCATATGTTTTATACAACCTAAGTAGTTTTGTTGCTAGAAAGGTGACAGAGTATCAAACAGTCGGATTTTCTTGGGATTTCACATTGCCAGAACTCGGCATATTCTCGGTACCTAGTCATTCTGTTTTTTTTATAACAGTGTTTGTATACTTAGCAGTTTTTGCGTCACTTTTCATTGGTCAAACAATTCGACATGGCAAGGTTAAACTTTCTTTTGATATATTTTACTTCTTCTTTATCTACAGCCTTATTGCACCATTTTGGCTTATGAGGTCAATATACAATGCCATTAGAAACTATGAGGCAAGCTGGACCAGAGAACGTGATACCCGGGGCATATAAAATATGGTAGGATAGGAAACATGAAACGGCCAGACATTGTTAGGTATATTGTCGTCTTTATTATCACGGTTGCACTCTTTGTAAGTGCAACAGCTCTTTCTTCTTTTTTAAATAATCGAAAACTTGCTGATATTAAAGAGATTCAAGATACTATCGCAATTGATATTGCTTCAAATGAGACACAGTTTCAGCTTTTACAGGAACTTTCTTGTAATGATCTTGCGGCTGACTCACTCACAGATACACTAAATGAAACAGCTGAGAAAATTACATATAGTGAAAACAACATAAATGGAAAAGACCAACTTGTGCAGTTGAAGCGTTATTATTCTATTCTACAAATCAAAGATTATCTTCTAATGCAAAAGATCAAAGCTCGTTGTGGTACAGATATAATTCCTGTTTTCTATTTCTATACGACAGCAGAAAATTGTAGTGAATGTGTGCGCCAGTCACTTGTGTTAACAAAAATGAGAGAAGAGTACCCAATCCTTCGAGTGTATTCTTTTGACTATAATTTGGAACTCTCAGCATTACAGGCACTTATAAAAGTGTTTAATGTCGAAGATACAAAACTTCCAGCTCTTGTCGTCAACGATAAGTTATATACTGGTTTCAAAACTCAAGAAGAAATCGAGAAACTTTTACCAAGTCTCTTAAAAATAAAGGAGGCAAACCAAAAGAAAATAGAGAAGGAAGAGAAGGGTAATATAGAGTAATCTTAACTGAGCCGCTTGTCAGACTTGAACTGACGACCTTCGCTTTACAAAAGCGTTGCTCTACCAACTGAGCTAAAGCGGCAAAATTCTTTTCTTTTATAGCATGCTTTTTTGAATTTTCAAACCTCTTTATTTATTTTTCTGAAGAGGAGTATTCTTCTTTGGCAACTTCCAAAAATCTATTTGGTTTTACCTCTTGTATGTCTTCTTTCGGAAATGCCATTTTTGACAATTTTATTATTGCTCTATCAAACTGTCTTTTCATAAGTTTCTTACTTTCGATAGTCAGTTTTAAAAGAATAATTGTAAATACACGACCCTTTTCTCTGATTTGTCCAGTAACAACTATTTTTACATTTTCAAGCTGTTTTTCAGAGAGAGGATCATGGAACGCTGTATCAAGTACTCCCGCCTTACCCTGACGCATACGGTAATATTGAAAAGAAAATAATAGAGTCAGGGAAAGGATTGAGGCAATTAATAATAGGGTAAGGAAGAGAGTCATGGTTTTTAGAGAGATACTCTAAGGTATGTATCTATTGTAGCATTATTTTTTTCAAGTAAACCACCGATCGTTATATCAGGGTTTTTGAAAAACGGTTGGTCAAGCAAGGTAAGCTCTTTAAAATAGCTGTCAATTTTACCTTGAAGCATTTTTTCTTGTATATCTTGTGGTTTACCACTTTCAGATACTTCTTTAGTAAACATTTCTCTTGCTTTCTCAAGCATGTCACTTGGGATGTCAGATTTTTGTTTATATTCTGGATTCATTGCTGCGATGTGCATCGCGATATCTTTAGAGATATCCATTGTTCCACCTGAAAGGACTACAATAGAAGCTATGCGTCCATCATGAACATAGGATCCAACGACGGAACCAGTAATCTCTTCAATATCACCTAACTGAATGTTTTCTCCAACCTTTTGAACGATAGAAGGGATTGCTTCTTGTGCATATGCTTTTCCAGCTTCAACACCATCTTTAAATGCTTCTTCTGTTATTTTATTTGCAAGGTCAATAAAATCACTATTTTTTGCAACAAAATCAGTTTCACAATTAAGTCGCACAAGTATCGCTCGGACACCGTCGTTTTTTACTACAAAAAGTCCTTGACTTGCTTCACGATCAGATTTTTTTTGTGCTATCTCACTAGACTTTTTCTTAAGAATCATAAGGGCTTTTTCCATATCACCCCCAGCTTCTTCGAGTGCCTTTTTACACTGCATAACAGAGACACTTGTCTCGTCACGAAGTTGTTTGATCATTTCTGTTGTTATTTCCATAAATAAAGAACAATAAAAAGTTAATTTAATAAAATTTATGCTTGCTTGGTTGCGTTTTTGTATGTACTCACAACCGCCTCAACAAAGTAGCCAATTGATGACATTGAAGCATCGTTTGCAATAATAGGGAATTGTATTCCAGTAATATTACAGTCAGAGTTTGCAAGAGCAATAATAGGAACGCGGGTTTTCTTTGCTTCAGTTACGGCAATGTGTTCTCGCTTTGGGTCAATCACAAATAATGCATCAGGATTTCCTGAAAAACCTACAAGACCTGAAAAAAGTTTGTGCATATTTGCTATTTCTTCATCAATAAGCAAACGCTCTTTTTTTGTATATTTTTCGAGTTCGCCTGATTCTTTTTTCTTTTTCAGATCTTCTAGTTTTGCGATTCGCTTCTTAATTTCTCTTTGGTTTGTGAGTACACCTCCTACCCATCGTTCAGTAACAAATGGGGCACCGATTGATTCAGCTGCATTTTTCACTAAGTCTTTTGCTTCCGGTTTCACTCCAACAAAGAGAATTTTTTTACCTGATTTTGCGAGGTCACTTACAAATGAAAGCGCTTTTTCAAGTTGCATTGCTGTTGCTTCAACATCAATGATGTCGACTTGATTTCGTGTCGTATAAATATATTTTTTTACTGACGGATGACGGCGAGATTTTGAATAGCCGTACTGTGCGCCTGCTTTAAACAGGGCATCAACTATTGGGTTTGAATCCATATATCGTTAATTTAATCCTTTATAATCCTTACCACAATTTCGACATCGTGGTTATTCCGTTCATGAGCATTGCAGCGTCCTGACAGAGGGTGAGCTCGCGAGAGCCAAATAAAAACACCCCCCACGGAATGTCCTTTAAATATAACAGAAATTGAGAAAAAAGCAATCTTATTTAGGCTTTCGAAAATGCCGATTTTGCGCTAGTATTGGCCTATGCGACAAAGCCAACTCTTCACAAAGACAAAGCGGGAAAGTCCAGCGGACGAAGTATCTAAGAATGCTGAACTTCTTATCCGTGCAGGGTATATATATAAAGAAATGGCAGGAGTCTATGCCTATTTACCACTTGGGTTACGTGTTGTTGAGAAAATCAAGCAAGTGGTTCGTGAGGAGATGAATGCAATCGGAGGGCAAGAGTTGATTATGACGGCGCTTCAGAAAAAAGCTACCTGGGAAACAACAGGTAGGTGGAGTGATGATGTGGTTGATATTTGGTTTAAGACACAGCTAAAAGACGGAACTGATTTAGGGCTTGGGTGGTCACACGAAGAGCCTATTATTGAGATGGTTAAACAACATCTTTCAAGTTATAAAGATTTACCTATTAATGTCTATCAATTTCAAACTAAACTTCGAAACGAGTTACGGGCAAAAAGTGGAATTTTGAGAGGAAGAGAGTTTGTTATGAAAGACATGTATTCATGTAGTGTTGATGCGAAACAACACGAGCAGTTTTACCAATCGACAATAGAGGCATACAAGAAAATTTATAACCGACTAGGTATTGGTGAGGATACCCATGTTACTTTTGCGAGTGGCGGTGCGTTTACACAATTTAGTCATGAATTTCAAACGATTTGTGCGGCAGGCGAGGACACCATTTATTTGCATCGTGGTAAAAATATTGCAGTCAACGAAGAGGTGTTAAACGATGAGAATCTTACAAAACTTGGTATTGCACGTGATGAGCTTGAAAAAGTAACAACAGCTGAAGTTGGTAATATTTTTAATTTTGGAACTCAAAAGAGCGAAGATATGAATTTTACTTTTACAAATGAATCTGGAGAAAAGCAGTACGTGCATCTTGGTTCGTATGGTATTGGTATTACTCGTGTTATGGGTGTTATTGCGGAGAAGTTTGCAGATGAAAAAGGAATTGTATGGCCTGAGGCGGTAGCACCATATAAGATCCACTTGGTAGTTTTAGGGGAAAATGAAAAAACAAAAGAAGAAGCAGAAAAACTTTATCAGGAGTTAGTGTTGACTGGGGCAGAAGTCCTCTTTGACGATAGATCTGGGGTTTCAAACGGCGAGAAATTAAATGACGCGGATTTATTGGGTATGCCTATACGATTAATAGTTTCAGATAAAAGTATTGAATCAGGTGGATGCGAGTACAAGAAAAGAAACGAAAAAGAAAGTACTGTCATGAGCTTTGCTGAGGCTGTAGATTTCTTGAAATAATATGGCACTTGGATTAAACAAAATTTTTTCAAATGATATTGGTATCGATCTTGGTACAGCAAATACGTTGGTCTATTTAAAAGGAAAAGGCATCATCATTAATGAGCCGTCTGTTGTTGCGGTAAATCAAAAGACCGGACAAATCGTTGCGGTTGGAGCTGATGCAAAGCAAATGCTTGGCCGTACCCCAGGTCATATTAAGGCAGTGCGCCCACTTGTAGATGGTGTTATTTCTGATTTTGAAGTTACAGAAGAAATGCTCGCCTATCTTATTCGAAAGGCTGAAAGTTTTTCAAAAAAATTATTTCGCCCAAGAGTTGTAATCGGTATACCATCTGGTGTCACGAATGTAGAATCTCGAGCCGTATATGATGCTGCAAAATCTGCTGGCGCACGAGATGTATATCTTGTTGAAGAACCAATGGCTGCTGCAATCGGGATTAGATTGCCAATTAAAGAACCAGTTGGCTCGATGATAATTGATATTGGTGGGGGCACAACAGATATAGCCATTATTTCTTTAGGAGGAATTGTTAGGTCAAAGAATCTTCGTATCGCAGGAGATCGTTTCAACGAAGATATTATGACCTATTTGAAAGATGAATTTAAATTGTTAATCGGCGAAAAAACGGCCGAAACTCTTAAGATGCAAATAGGTTCAGTTGTCGAAGGTGATTTGCTCGAAGCGCACGTTCGAGGAAGAGATATGGTTTCAGGGTTGCCTAGAGAAGTTATAGTAACTGATCAAGATATTAGACTTGCAATCGGAGGCTCAATTGCCACACTCGTTGATGGTATTAAGGAGGTTTTAGAAACAACACCTCCTGAAGTAGTAGGAGATGTCATGCAACGAGGAATTGTTCTTACAGGAGGAGGCGCACTTATTCGAGGAATTGATGTTTTATTAAACACCATCCTTAAAATTCCAATTTTTATAGCCGAAGATCCTCTCACAGCTGTTGCGCGAGGCACAGGTGTTATTTTGGATGATTTAGAGTATTACAAAGAAGTACTTTTAGAAACAGATGGCGACATTCTCCCGAGATAAAAAGAAAGGCCGAACACGGCGAATACTTTTTTCGTTTCTTGGAACGCTTTTTTTTGTTTTAATTTTATTTCCACTCCTTTTTAATAGCGTTGCCATACATTCTGGTCTCTTTTTTTGGCGCACAGGTACACGCCTCGGTGATTTCATCTCGAGCTCTCTTGTTTTTTTTCAAAGAAATGAGTCATTACGGTTGGAGAATCAATCACTCAAAGAAGAGATAGAAGCATTACGAATGCAAAATCAATCAAGTGTAGATGTCGACCAAATACCACTTGATGAAGAAACCAAAATGCTTTTGCCAGTTATTGCTAAGCCCTTTAAAACCGGCTCAGATACAATTATTCTTGAACACGAAAACACTCCTGAAATACAAAAATATATTGGCATGGTTGTTACTACAAAAGAAGGTATCCCGGTTGGAGTTGTCGAGAAGACAACTACTCGATTAGTGTATGTAAAACTTTTTTCATTCTCAGGTAATCGAATTGTACTCAGGGAGACAAAAGAAAATATTGATTTTGAGTTAGTAGGTCGCTCAAGTGGTAATTTTCATTTCGAAGCAAATCAAGATGTTCCAGTTTCTGTAGGAGGTTTCTTGTATCTACCAGGGTTTGATACTTTTCCAGTGGCACAAATAGCAAAGGTGGTTTCTCGCCAACATGACCCAGAAAAAATATATCTTGCAACGTTAGTCATCAACTACAACAATCTAAACTCTCTGGTATTAACCGAAAAAACATATGGATTCTCCGATTAAGTTTACATTTGTTGCAAAAGACAAAAAAGCTCGTCTTGCAACGTTGGAAACAAAGCATGGCATTGTAGAAACACCAGCATTTGTAGTTGTAGGCACAAAGGCAACAGTAAAATCTCTTACCCCTGAGATGATTGTTGAGTCGAAAACTCAACTTGTTCTTGCAAATACATATCATTTATATCTTCAACCAGGGCTGGAAATTATCAAAGAAAGTGGTGGGTTTCCAAAATTTATGCACTATTGTGGACCAACTATGACCGATTCTGGAGGGTTCCAAGTGTTTTCTTTGGGTACCGCTTTTGGTAAGGGGATAAGTAAGATTCTACAAGCGATAGAAGATACAAAACAGTTATCTGTTGGGGTATCAGATGAACCCGCACCGAAATTAGCAAAAGTAGGGGAAGATGGAGTTACCTTTAAGTCACATATTGACGGGAGCCTTCATTATATTACACCCGAGAGGTCAATCGAGATACAACATGCCCTCAAAGCAGATATTATATTTGCTTTTGACGAGTGTACTTCTCCAACAGATACTCATGAGTATCATAAAGAATCCTTGCGAAGAACACATCGCTGGGCGCAAAGATCTCTTGTGTATCATAAATCACAAGAAAATAGTAAAGAGCAAGCACTTTTTGGAATTGTGCAAGGTGGACGATTTAAAGATCTTAGAGAAGAATCAGCACACACCATTGGATCAATGGACTTTGATGGTTTTGGAATTGGAGGGTCGTTTGATAAGGAGGATCTTTTAAGCGCAGTTTTATGGGTAAATGAAATTCTTCCAGAAGATAAACCACGTCACCTTCTTGGGATTGGTGAACCTAAAGATATACTTTTTGGAGTCGAAGCAGGATGTGATTTGTTTGATTGTGTTGCACCAACTCGTATGGCAAGAAACGGAACTCTTCATACAAAGGATGGTCGCATGAATCTATTGAATGCAAAATTTGAGCTCGATACTAATCCAATTGAAAACGATTGCGGATGTTATACATGCAAAAACTTTACCCGAAGTTATCTTGCACACCTTTTTAGAGGAAAAGAAATGCTTGGTGGAACTCTCGCCACGATACATAATGTATATTTCATGAATACTTTTTTTGAGGAAATTCGAAAAGCAATTAAAGAAGGAAATTTTTCTGAATATAAAGAAAAATTTATCAAAAAATACTATAAATAGGAAACTTGCTTATATCTGTGCAGCCATATAAAAATGAGTAGGTTTGAGGTCAAATGAAAAATGATACTATATACTAATATGAATAATAATTTAAAAATTGGTGGTTTTTATTACCATTACAAACACGATCCAAGCAAAGACATATACAATTATGCATACGAGATAATAAATATAGGTCATCATACAGAAATAGAAGGTCTTGATGAGTCGCAAATGGTGATTTATGCACCACTTTACCCAGAAGCAGGAGTATACAAGGCGGGAAAGCATTTTGATCTACGGCCACTTACTATGTTCCTTGAGCCTGTAACCAAGGAAGGAAAAACATTCTCACGGTTTCAAGAAATAACTGATCCAGAACTGATTGAAAAACTCAAATTAAAAAAACAAGAGATGTATGCCTAGTGGAAAAAAGCTGATAGATATCAGCTTTTTTTATTCTCTATTCTTTAGTATTCTTTACACACATGTCAGTATTTCGTCTTAAAAGTGAATACAAGCCGGCTGGAGATCAACCCGAAGCAATCAAGGGTCTTCTGTCTGGTTTAAAAAAAGGACTGAAAAAGCAGACACTTTTAGGTGCAACTGGAACAGGAAAGACCTTTACAATGGCAAATATTATAAAAGAGTGGGGAAAAGCAACACTCGTGATTGCCCACAATAAAACTCTTGCTGCTCAGCTTGCACAAGAGTTTAGAGAATTTTTTCCTGATGCTGCAGTGCACTACTTTGTTTCGTACTACGATTATTACCAGCCTGAAGCGTATTTACCCGGGACGGACACCTATATCGAGAAAGATGCCCAGATTAATGAAGAAATTGACCGACTTCGTCATGCAACAACCCAGGCTCTACTCACTCGCCCAGATACAATTATTGTTGCGTCAGTTTCATGTATCTATGGTTTGGGGTCACCGGAAGAATATGAGAAAGAAAATTTAAAGCTTACTATAGGAGATAGATATACACGCACAGATATTATGAAGCGTCTTATTGAAATGCAATACGAGCGAACGACAGCGGATCTTTCACCAGGAACTTTTAGATCTATTGGTACTCGCATAGATATTATGCCAGTATCAGAAACCGAAGCATATATAATTGAAATTGCTGGAGGCGTCATAGAGAAAATAACAAAATTTGACACCGTCTCATCTCATGTTCTTGGTGAAATAAAAAGTTTTTTTGTTTTTCCTGCGAAGCACTTTATGACACCGAAAGCTCTTCGAGACAAGGCAGTGAAAGCGATTCAAGCAGAATTAAAGCAACAAATAGCTTATTTTGAAAAAGAGGGAAAACTGCTTGAAGCCGAGCGAATAAAAAGGAGAACTACATATGACACTGCAATGATAAAGGAAGTTGGATATTGTTCTGGTATCGAAAATTACTCTCGACACTTATCAGGAAAAAATGCAGGTGATCCACCAGATACGCTTCTTTCTTATTTTCCTCATACAAAAGAAGGTAACCCAAATTTTCTGACCATCATTGATGAGTCACATGTCACACTCCCTCAATTGCAGGGCATGTATGCAGGTGACGCCTCAAGAAAAAATACATTAGTTGAGTTTGGTTTTAGATTACCGAGCGCAAAAGACAACAGACCTCTTACGTACGAAGAGTTTGAGAAAATAATCGGACAGGTTGTATATACGAGTGCAACACCAGGGAAAATAGAAAAAGAAGTGAGTGAACAAATTGTTGAGCAAATAATTAGGCCAACAGGTCTTATTGATCCTGAAATCATCGTAAAACCTATTATTGAAAATGGTGAGTATCCAGGGCAAATTCAAGATTTCATCACGGAGGCGCATACGGTAATAAAACGGGGCGGGAGAGTGCTTGCAACCACGCTTACTAAAAAAATGGCAGAAGACTTAGCACAATATCTTAAAGAATTACCAGACGAAAAGGGTAAAAAAGTAAAAGCCGAATATCTCCACAGCGATATAAAGACGATTGACCGTATCAAGATACTTACGAGTTTTCGAAAGGGTGAGTTTGACTGTCTCGTTGGGGTGAACTTATTACGTGAAGGTCTCGACTTGCCCGAGGTTGAATTTATTGGAATTTTAGATGCTGACAAAGAGGGGTTTCTTCGTTCAGAAACTTCACTTATTCAAACTATCGGGCGTGCAGCAAGAAACGTTTTAGGTAGGGTTATTCTGTACGCAGATAAAATGACTGGTTCTATGGAACGTGCCATACATGAGACAAATAGACGCCGAGAAATTCAACTTGCCTATAATAAAAAACATAATATTACCCCAAAGACAATACATAAAAAAATTAAAGATATTACTGAGAGTCTTGAAACTGAACACAAAAAAGCAGTAAAGTTTAATTTGGCACTTGATCAAGATGTTTTTAAGTCTGATCCGCAAAAACTTATTTCACTTAAAGAGATCGAGATGGGGGAGGCAGTGAAAGAACTTGATTTTGAAACTGCAGCAATTTTACGTGATGAAATTTATGCGTTAAAACAAAAGGCAGGTATTGGTGCCAAACGAAAAAGAACGTAGTACACTATTCATATATGCAGAAAACAACCGTAGCTGTTATCGAAGTACTGATTGTTATTATCGGTATTTCATTAATTGCATACTACAAATTTTATCAAGCACCCAGACTTGGCATAATGCAACCTGCGCCTTCCTCTCCTCCTGTATTAGTTGATAAAAGTAGTTATTTTTTGGTCTCAGTGAAAGAACAACCAAGTTTTACGATTATCGATGTTGAGTACCCATATTTTGAAAATGCTCCACAATCGTTTAACGAAAAAATCAAAGAATATGTTTTTGCAAAGATAAAAGAACACAATAGTCTTTCTGAGGCAAACTGGAAAAGTCGTTTCGGAAGCGCCTTTGAGGAATCAAATTTTCCAGAGAAGCCAGAAGTTGAAGGTGACAAGATGCCATTCTATATGAAGACAGATGTTGTGCAATCAAATAACCAATTCATAAGTTTTACTCTCCACTATGCAACGTATCAAACACGAGCACTTTTTTCTGAAGAGATACTATCTTTCAACTTCGATCTTTCCAAACAAAAAGAAATTACTTTAGAAGAATTGTTCTCTAATAATCCGCTCTATTTGCAAGATATCTCTCGTTTTGCAAAAAGTGATCTTGAAAAACAACTTGTTGATACAGAATCACTAAAAGACTTAGGACTAACCACGGAGGTTCAAAATACGTATGTAAAAAATATTTCTCGAAGTATAGCAATTGGAACAAATCCTAAAATAAGTAATTTTTCTACATTTACTTTTACCCCGGAATCAGTTACTTTTTACTTTCAAAAAACACAAGTCGGCCCGACTTCCATAGGTATGCCGAAAGTAGTTATGCCTCGTAAATAAGCTCTTTAGTGTTTCAATATACTCTGTGTTATATTGGGTACAATCAAATAGCGATATACCCCTATAAGGAGACTTAAGGGGTCCGCTTTTGTTTATAAAGCTGTATGGATTCGAAAGGAAAAAACAAAATAGGAGAGGAAAAGATTGTAGTGAGGGGAGCACGTACTCACAATCTCAAAAATATACATGTTGAATTACCACGAAACAAGATGGTGGTGGTTACTGGCATGTCTGGGTCAGGTAAAAGTTCTTTAGCATTTGACACTATTTTTGCTGAAGGGCAGCGGAGGTATGTTGAATCACTTTCAGCATATGCACGCCAGTTTTTAAATCAGATGCCCAAGCCTGATGTTGATGAAATCACTGGGTTATCTCCTGCAATTTCAATTGATCAGAAATCTCGGTCAAATAATCCTCGCTCAACAGTTGCAACCATTACGGAGATCTATGATTATCTTCGGGTTTTATATGCACGCATCGGAAGACCGCATTGTCCAGAATGCGGAGAACAAATTAATAAGCTTTCAAACGAAGAAATAATCTCTTTTATCTTGGACAAAATAACTACTCACGTGAAAAAAGGATCTGCCCAGATGAAGAAAGTAATGGGAGTAGAGTGGAATGAAACAAAAGTAAATATTTTTGCTCCACTTGTTCGAGGAAGAAAAGGGGAGCACTACCAGCTTTTATATGATCTTTTAGGTAAGGGGTACAGTAAAATTAGGCTTGATGGAAATATAAAAAACTTACGTGAAAAAGTTGAACTTTCAAAAACAAAGGCACACTCAATTGAAGTATTTGTTGATTCACTAGCTCTTCATGAATTTAAAGATGATAAAGATGGTAGTCGAACACGTCTCTCAGAAGCAGTAGAGCGAGCACTGCTTGAGTCAGATGGCCTTGTTGTCGTTTCTTTTGATACTGGGGAAGAATTTCTTCTTTCTGCAAAGTTTGCATGTCCAAATGATGGTTTTTCTTTTCCTGAAATTGAACCAAGACTTTTTTCTTTTAATTCTCCATACGGAGCATGTCCTACCTGTAATGGGTTAGGTACAAAGTATTTTATGGGGTTAGATCTTTGTGATGATTGCAAAGGTGCTCGACTTCGAAAAGAATCTCTGTGTGTTTTATTGGGCGGTAATGCTAAGACTGGGAAAAATATTGTTTCGGCATCAAGTCTTTCAATCTTTGAGGCGAAGAATTTTTTTCAAACATTAAAACTTACTCAAAAAGAAAAAGAAATCTCAACGGTGGTTCTAAAAGAAATCATCTCTCGACTTGATTTCATGTTAAATGTTGGTCTTGAATATCTTACTCTTGATCGTCGTGCAAATACGCTTTCAGGTGGTGAAGCACAACGTATCAGACTTGCTTCACAACTCGGATCTCGACTCGTGGGGGCACTTTATGTGCTTGATGAGCCTACTATTGGACTTCACCAAAGAGATAATGAAAAACTGATTGATACACTAACCAACCTAAGGGATTTAGGTAATACGATTTTAGTTGTTGAACATGATGAAGATACTATTTATTCATCAGATTACATTGTTGATATTGGTCCAAAGGCAGGAGTACACGGAGGAGAGGTTGTTGTATCTGGATTTCTTGAAGACTTGCTCGCCTCTCGAAAAAACTCATCGGGGTCAAGAACGCTTGGATATTTGCGTAAAGAAATAAAGATAGAGGTTCCAAAAGAGAGACGTACAAAAGAAAAAGGAGAGTTAAAAATTGTAAATGGCCAAGTATTTAATATTAAAGAGATGAATGTAAAAGTTCCTCTTGGAAGATTTGTCACTATAACTGGAGTATCTGGATCAGGTAAATCTTCATTTATGTATGAAATTCTCCACAAGAATTTACAAGCAAGACTTGAGCGCAAATATCGTTCAGCTAAAACATATAATGCGCAATCATTTTCAGGTTCAGAATATGTATCCCGAGTGATTTTAATTGATCAATCACCAATTGGCCGTACTCCAAGATCAAATATTGCAACCTACACAGGTGCTTTTACTCACATTCGTGATATTTTCGCGACGACAGAAGAAGCGCGCTTTCGCGGATGGAAGTCAAACAGATTTTCTTTTAATGTGAAGGGTGGTAGATGTGAAGCATGTGAAGGTAATGGCGAGATTGCAGTTGAGATGCACTTTTTGCCGACCGTATATGTTACCTGTGATGTGTGCGGTGGTAAGCGTTTCGACAAAGAGACACTGACCGTAAAGTATAAAAAGAAAAATATTTATGAAGTGCTTCAAATGACTGTCGAGGAAGGACTTACCTTCTTTGAAGATATTCCTGCAGTCTATGACAGATTACGAACGCTTGCTGATGTAGGACTAGGATATTTGGCGCTTGGGCAAAGTGCAACAACGCTCTCGGGTGGTGAAGCACAAAGAGTAAAAATTTCATCTGAACTATATCGAACAAATGTTGAGAAAACTATCTATCTATTAGACGAGCCGACAGTGGGGCTACATTACGATGATGTTGCACGACTCCTTACTGTGCTTAATATGCTCGTAGACAAAGGAAATAGTGTTCTTTTGATTGAACATAATATGGATATAATTAAATGCGCTGATTGGATTATTGATATTGGCCCTGAGGGGGGAGTGGGTGGTGGTAAAGTTGTTGCAGTAGGAACACCAGAGGATATAGCAAATAATCCGAAATCATTTACTGGTAAATATTTAAAGAAAATTCTTAAAGAAGGCAAAAAATAAAGGCACATCAGGGATGCGCCTTTCGTAGGATTAGATCAGAGACTTTTGATAAATTGGTCCATAAGTGCTACCAGCTCGCCTTTATTTTCTGTGTAGGCAACTTTTGCTATGAACGTATCATGTCTTTTATTCGGACTTAAAATGCAGTGCCCGAGCTCACAATGGATTTCATGCTGGGGAGTATCATTCTCAACAACTAAAATCACATGCCCGGTACTTGTTTTCTCTGTCTCAATCTTGGTTGTTTCACTAATCTTGATTGAGTTGATTTTGAGAGCCATAACCAGGGAAGCAAAAATTTCTTCCAGTGTGTATTTTGGCTTTACAAATGTGCTCGAAGGCTGCGTAGAGAAAAAATTTCTGAATTCTCTGATTCTTTTTCTTGTTTCTTTGGATGAAAAAATTTCTTCCAAGGAAAAACTCTGCGTGTTTGTCATGGGTTCTGTTTTTAAGGTTTGGATTTATGAACTATCTCTGGTATTATAGCATTATTAGCATGAAAAGTCAAGATTTAGCAAAGAAAAAGATGCCTAGTGGCCCAGGAGTATATTTCTGGAAACAAGGAAAAACAATTCTCTATATTGGAAAGGCTACATCACTTCGTTCCCGAATACGAAGTTATTTTGCGTCTGATCTTATTAAGACACGAGGGCAATCAATTGTGGATATGGTTTTCAAAGCCAAAATCGTTACTTGGCAGGAAACCGACTCAGTACTTGAAGCACTTATTCTTGAAGCCGAGCTCATAAAAAAGTATCAGCCAAAATATAATGTCAAAGAAAAGGATAATAAAAGTTTTAATTATGTAGTAATTACAAAAGAGACTATGCCTCAAGTACTTCTGGTTCGCGGAAGAAATTTAAAGGTTTCGCAAGATTTAAAGAAGATTAAGGCACAATATGTTTTCGGCCCTTTCACCTCAGGCGGAATGTTGAAAGAATCCCTTCGGATCATTCGAAAGATTTTTCCTTTTGTCGACAACTATTCAGCACAAGAAGATAAGTATGAATTTTATAAACAACTTGGGTTAACTCCTGATACTAAAAATATGGATGCCCAAGTGCGCTATAAAAAAAATATACGGCACATTGTCTTGTTTTTTAAAGGAAAGAAAAAAGAAATACTTAGAAAGCTCGAAAAAGAGATGATGATGAAAGCAAAGCAAGAAAGGTTTGAAGAAGCGCAGTATATAAAAAAACAAATATTTGCCCTGACACACATAAATGATATTGCTCTTATGAAATACGATTCGAGCGAATATCAACATATCGGTGATGAGGGTTTTAGGATAGAGAGTTATGACGTTGCCCATATAAGCGGATCATCTATGGTTGGTGTCATGACAGTTTCAACAAATGGCGTAATAGACAAAACTGAATACAAAAGATTTATTGTTAAGTCTGTGTCTAAAAGCAACGATCCCAAGGCACTCGAAGAGATACTCATGAGGCGGTTTCGACACACAGAGTGGGGAGTACCTAATATTGTTGTCGTTGATGGTGGTGAGATTCAACGCTCAGTTGCATTGCGGGTCTTGAAGTTTTATCAACTTGCTATTCCAGTCATTGCTGTAGTAAAAAATGAAAAACACAAGGCAAAAGCTCTTATTGGAGATGAGAACCTCATACAGAAGTACAAGCGGCTTATTTTAGTTTTAAATGGTGAGGCACATCGCTTCGCAATCACTTTTCACCGAGCGAGAAGGTCAAAAGAATTTATACACAAATAAATACTCGGCTTATTTTTTGGGTGTATACTTATAGTGCTATGATTCATACTAATTTATTTATTGTTATATCAATAGTCGGTCTCCTTGATACGATGTATCTTATTTATCATAAAGTAAAAGGTACTAATGTCGCATGCCTCTTTTTCCCTAAAGAGTGGTGCTATAAGGTGCAGCATTCGCCTCAATCAAAAACATTAGGCGTCCCTAATTCCTATTGGGGGTTTCTTATGTACAGCTTGATTCTTGTGGGAACTCTACTTGCAAAAAATACCTTACTGCCTTCATGGCCAATTTTACTAGTTGTCTGTTTCGGATTTACTTTTTCTATGTATTTTACGTATGTACAAGGGTTTGTGCTTAGAGCTTTTTGTACGTGGTGTGTCGTGTCAGCTATTAATTTTTCAATACTGTTTATTTCCCTTTTTATCAAGTAGTTCAAGACAAAACTTATTTAGAAAAGTCTTGGGAGGCGAAACAACCATAGTATATGCTTGACTTATCTTAAAATTATTTTAAAATAAAAAAGAATAATTTCTATATACATTTCTAAAAACTTAAAAATTCTCAACATGGGATTGACGAAAATGTTTGAGCCACAACAATTTTGTATTCTGAGCAATAGTTACTCAAAAATAGTTATGGAATCAGCTTCATATTGGATGAAAATGCCTTACGATAGCGAGAGTGCTCGGCCTGGCTGGTACAAGAAAAATATATTTCAGAGAATTGAGGGAGTAATCATGAGGGGTTTCAAGCTCGATTGGCAGCCAAAGTTAGAAATATCATCTGGGAATGAGATGGTTGATTGGTTTGCTGCTCAGCCGACTGAATCAGTTTTTATTCCCCAGAGTATTTACTTCCTGGTACAGTCGATTAGCACAGAGGCATGTGTAGTTGAAGCGACACACTTTGGTACCGCTAAAACAAGACATTTAAATTTAGGTGTGATTCCCGAGTTTTGCTTAGTGATTTCAAAGTTTGTCAGAGAAATTGAAGAAAGCGAGTTACGTAAAATTCAAGCAATCGATGCTTTTGTTGGTGGATTTTAAAAATAAAGCAATTCAAGACTTTCGACAGAAAGTCTTTTTTGTTTAAAAGACATAAAAAAACAAAAACCGCAAAGCAGGAGCAATGCGGTTTTTGTTTTGTGGACCTAAGGAGATTCGAACTCCTGACCTTTGCTTTGCAAAAGCACTGCTCTACCAGCTGAGCTATAGGCCCAATAGTACATAGATAGAATTATACATTCCGATCCATACCAGAGCATTATATGAAAAATGTCTTATTTTGCAAGCCCTTGTTTCTGGTTTTTTTTGGTATAATACTTATTATATGGTACGTAAGACGTTTCATACCGGGTCAAATACTCAGATATTTATTCTCGTTGCAGTTTTGATTATAAGTAGTGCTGTACTTTTTTCATTTAGAGAATCTACACAGGTGACAGCAAGTCCGGTGTCGCTTGAACGTGTGTCAATTATTCCAGGAGAAAAAGAGCTAAGCGGAAATGGATCAACTAGTTCTCCAGTTTTTTCTGGTGACGGTAATTATGTAGTCTTTACTTCTTCGTCTTCAAATTTGGTTCCTGGTGATGTAAATGGTGCTAATGATATTTTTATTTATAGTTTTGAAACAGATACCGTTGAGCTTGTAAGTTTAGATTCAAATGAGGTACAGGCAGACTCTGACTCAGAAACTCCACAGGTATCTTTTGATGGTCGATATGTAGTATTTGCATCATATGCAACCAATTTAGTTTCAGGTGACACAAATGGACAAATGGATGTATTCTTGCGAGATAGACAATTAGGTACTACTGAACGAATAAATGTTTCGAGTTCAGAAATCGAATCAACAGGCTATGCTCAAAACCCTTCAATTTCTTCAGATGGACGATATGTTGTTTTTCATTCAAGTGGTGCAGATTTAATAGCAGGTGACACAAATGGGCAAGTAGATGCATTCTTGCGAGATAGACAATTAGGCTCTACTGAACGAGTTAGTATCTCTGATGGAGAAGCACAAGCTAATAGTGAATCATATCAACCATACATTTCTTCAGATGGACGATATGTTGCTTTTACTTCTTATGCCCCAAATTTAGTAGCAGGAGATAGTAACGTAACGTATGATGTGTTTGTACGCGATTTGGAACTCGGCACTACTGAACGAGTAAGTATCTCCGATGGAGAAGCACAAGCTAATAGTGAATCATCATATCCTTCCCTTTCTTCAGATGGACGATATGTGCTTTTTTATTCTGTCGCAAGTAATTTAGTAGTAGGAGATACAAATGGTGTTGGAGACGTGTTTTTAAGAGATAGATTAGCCGGTACAACCACACGAGTAAGTATCTCCGATGGAGAAGCACAAGCAAATGCATTTTCTGGAGCACCCAGCATGTCACTTGATGGTCGCTATGTTGTTTTTCAGTCAGAGGCGACTAATTTAGTAGTAGGAGATATAAATTTCAATATAGATTTTTTTATTCGGGATACACTGCTTGGAACAACAGAGCTTGTGACTCAAACAACTGCAGGCGTGCAACTACAAGAAGATAGTTCGATTAGCACGATATCAGTAAGTCCAGATGGACGTTATGTTGCCTTCGATACTACGGGTATACTGGTTCCAGGAGATAGCAATAATGCCTACGATATATTTATCCGTGATCGGCAGCTAGACACAACAGAATTTTTGTATACATTTCTTGGGACAGAAGAGGCAAATGGAGGATCAATACGACCGAAAATGTCAGAAGATGAACGCTATATAGTTTTTGAGTCTAATGCAACAAACTTAGTTGCAGATGACACAGATGATTCAACAGATATCTTTGTTTTTGATCGCACAGAACGCACTTTTGAGCTTGTAAGTGTATCTTCAGATGGCACAGAATCAAACGGTGAAGCCTATACGCCATATATTTCTGGAGATGGAAGATATGTAGTTTTTTCTTCTAATGCGACAAATCTAGTAGCGGATGATACAAACGATGTAGAAGATATATTTTTAAGAGATCGATTCTTAGACACAACAGAGATAGTTAGCCTAACGTATACAGGAGAATTGGCAAATAACACATCAATGGAGCCATCAGTATCAGATGATGGTCGATACGTACTGTTTCAATCTTTTGCAACAAACTTAGTCGACGGGGATACAAATGGGGTATGGGATATTTTCATTCGTGACAGAGATACTGATGCCACCGAGCGAGTAAGTGTATCTAGCGATGGAACTCAAGCAAGCGAGCAATCTCTTCGACCAAGATTTTCTTCGGATGGCAGGTATGTAGTTTTTACTTCCGAAGCAACTAACCTTGTACCAGAAGACACAGATGACGATGAAGATATTTATATAAGAGATCGTACAAATGGTACAACAAAGATAATAAGTTACGTACGCAATGTGATGGTACACGGAAATAGTGATAATACTCTTCCTGACTTTGATGCCGGACAAAATTTTGTTTTTCAGTCATTGTCTTCCGACCTTGTTTCGGGCGATACCAACAATGTTGACGATATATTTTTCATGAATCAAGCAACCAATCAAATACAACGAGTAAGTGTTTCGACCAATGGTGAAGAAGGTAATGCTCTTTCAATAAGACCAAAGATTTCTGCTGATGGAAGATATGTTTCGTATACATCTTATGCTACTAATCTTGTGGCAGGTGACACAAATAGTGCAACAGATATCTTTGTTTATGACCGTGAATCAAATATTACAGAACGAGTCAGTATTTCGACTAATGGTGAAGAGGCAAACAATGCTTCAAACTTTCCTGATATATCATCAACTGGTCAATATGTGGTGTACACTTCAAATGCAACAAATTTGGTGGCGAGCGATGCGAATGCCGGTGTTGAAGATATATTTATTAGAGATTTAAATGCCGACACAACCGAACTTGTAAGCGTCTCGACGGGAGGGGTGCAAGGTGATGGGGCTTCATCTGAACCCATTTTTTCTTCAAATGATCAATATGTAGGATTTTCTTCGAGTGCAACGAACCTCGTAGCGGGTGACACAAACAATGCAGCGGATATTTTCCTAAGGGATTTAGTTAATGAAACAACTGAAATTGTTAGTGTAGATTCAGATGAGAATATTGTAAATGGTTCTGTAGGAGCTTTTAATCCTTCTCTGTCTTCAGATGCGAGATATGTGGTGTTTAGTTCAGAGTCCCCGGGTTATGTTTCTGGGGATACAAACAGTACTGGTGATATTTTTATTCGTGATCGACAAGAAGGGACAACTGTGCGTATTAGTACAACAATAGATGGATTAGAACCGAATGGAAACTCATTTTTTCCAGAAATTACTCCTGATGGAAGATATATTATTTTTTATTCATATGCAACGAATTTTGTAGCGGGTGATACAAATGCAACTTCCGATATTTTTGTCTATGATAGACAAACAAATCAGGTCACACGGATGGATCAGTCGACACAAGGAGTACAGGACACATATGATGATGCTGATGAAGGTAATGGTTTTGCAATTTCAGATGATGGAAGATACGTACTGTTTCCTTCGGTGGAAAGTACAACACTGATACTAGGATACAACACAGGTAATGCAAATCTTTTAATTCGCGACCGAGAGTTACAAACACTTACGCATGCTATAAATTTTGCCGGCGGATTTAAAGGAAGTAGCGGTTCAGGTTTTAGTACAATTTCAAAAAATGGACAGTATATAGCTTTTCATACTGAGGCAGACAATCTTTTTCCAAATGATCAAAATGAAATGAAAGATGTAATTTTTTATGATAATAATACGCAGACTCTTGAGCCTGTTAGTGTTAGTTCCAGTGAAATTTTAGGAAACGAAAATTCATACATGCAAGAGACACCAGGCAGGTCAATTTCAGATGATGGTCGATATGTTGCTTTTTATTCTTATGCACCCTTAGTTTCTGATGATACTAATGTCACATCGGACATCTATGTGCGTGATCGGCAAGAAGGAACAACGGCCCGGGTGAATACTTCGGTTTTAGGAGTAGAACAAGATGCAGATGATTATGATGATGGTCAGGGGTATTTTTTGTCTGGAGATGGTAAATATCTTGTCTATTCGTCCTCAGGAGACACACTTGTTGCAAGTGATCAAAATGACGAAGATGATGTTTTCTTTGCTACTCTTAATAATACAGCTACAACTTCAGGTGGCGGAGGGGGTGGAGTAGTTTTTCAGCCTGCTTCAGGTGGTCTTTCATATGTTCCTCCTGCCTTGTTGCCGAGCAAAGAAATAGATCCATCAAAAGAAAATCCGAAACTGATACAAGAGAAACCAAATACTCCAAATATACCTATATGTAATGAGCAAGGTAAATTTACCCAATACGTTAGGAAGGGTGCTTTTGGAGGAGATGTGAAGAAAATTCAAGAGTTTTTAAATGAACGTGGGTATCTAAAAGTTACACCAACAGGATACTTTGGAGTATTAACGGAACAAGCAGTCAAAGCGTTTCAGCTTGATAATCGTCAAGTAACTCTTGACCCTTGGGGGTTTAAATCACCAACTGGCTGGTGGTATCACACGACAAGAGGTCTTGCAAACAAGATTATTGGTTGTCCCGAAGAAAATGTTACTTTGCCAAACGGGACAAAAGTGAGTTTGTAAGTGTTTTGTATTTTGTAAAAAATATATAAGTCAGTATACTGATAGAAGATGGCAAAACACGCGAGTTCTATTTTTCTTATTGCACTTTTTTTTGGAATTGTCTGGGTTGTGCAGGCATATTTTCAGAGTCCTAAACTTTTTCCATTTGCACCACTTAATCAAAAACCAGGAGAGTTTGATTTTGGGGCAGTTTCAAATGATATAGAATCTCATTATATTGAAAGTGCTAAACAAGATTTGCTTGATAGTAGAAAATCATTTGTAGAAGCAAATCTTTCAGATATGACACTTTCGGTGTACAAAGAAGGAACGATTATTCTTACTGTGCCAATTAAATCTAAAGGCAGAGATGGTTCTTGGTGGGAGACACCAACAGGTGTATATACCTTTAAAACGAAAGAAGAAAACCACT
>CAZDDY010000001.1:43017-50131 GCA_964504455.1 uncultured Candidatus Saccharibacteria bacterium
TTTTCTTCTTTAGGTCATGTCTACATGCCTTGGAGTATGGCATTTCAAGGTAACTTTTTTGTCCACGGCTGGCCATATTATCCTGGAGGCATTCCAGTTGAGACTACGTACTCTGGTGGATGTATACGACTAACGAGTGAGGATGCACAAAAAGTATATGAACTAGTTGGTGTTGGAGACCCGATAGTTGTTTCAAACCAAGCACTTTATGCTGACGACACAGATTATGTGTTGGCAAATAGTACTGTAACAGCTGAGGGCTATTTAGTTGGTGATTTGAAAAATAATTTTATTTTCTCAAACAAAGAAAAAGATACACTATTTCCAGTGCTTTCCATTACAAAACTTTTGACAGCTGTAGTTTCTGCCGAATATGCAAATATTGAAACATCCCTTATGGCGCCAGGAACAATAGAATCAATAAGTACTCCAATTCCACGTTTGAAGGCCGGGGTGTCGTATTCAATATATGATCTTCTGTTTCCACTTTTGCAAGAATCATCTAATCAATCGGCGGTACTCATTGCAACATACCCATCAACAAAAACATTTATTGCTCGTATGGATGAGAAAGCAAAAGCAATCGGCATGCGTGATGCTAAGTTCGTTGACCCGGGGGGAGTATCACTTGAAAACGTTGCAACACCAACAGATTTATTTAGACTATCTCAGTACTTATATTCGAACCGCCAATTTATTCTAAAGATGACTGCTGGAACAGCAGAAACAAAAATTTACGGAGAACCTCAGTTTAAAAATTTGGAAAATTATAATCTTTTTACTGATGATGAAACATTTGTTGGGGGGATTGTCGGGAAATCACTCGGACAAGGATTAAATAGTGGTCTTTTCATTTTTGAATTGCCTTTTGGTAACACGAAAAGACCAGTTGCGATTGTATTGCTTGATTCTGAAGATCTAAGCAGTGATGCAAAAGCACTCATAAGACAAGCAAGAGAGTTTTATTCGCTAAACGCACTAAAAATCGCAGAAAAGAAAGAACAATGAAATACAAAGTTGGTTTATTGTTTGGCGTATTCGATGGATTACACAAAGGGCATGAATTTCTTTTAAATGAAGCACTAAAAGAAACTGAGACACTCTACGTTGTCGTTGCAAGAGATATGATAGTAGAAAATTTAAAATCGCGACTACCTGCGATTACGCACGTACAACGTAGAGCCAATCTTGAAAAATATAGCCAAAGAATAAAGACAGTATCAGGTGATACCGTATTGGGCTTATGGACGGCAATCCACGAAGTTAATCCCGAAGTTGTTTTCATTGGTTATGATCAAGTAAAAATGAAAGAAGCACTTCTTCGTGATTTTCCGAATAGAAAATTTGATGTTGTAGACATACTATCATTTGAACCTGAAAAATATCACACAAGTTTGTTATAATAGGCTACTTAATGAAAAAACAAGGCAAAAAAATTGAAGTCTCATTTAGCGATCTTCTGAAAAGCTTTTTAAGCCTTTTGAAAGGTAAATCTCTATGGATAGTGGTCATTTTTCTTCTGACCATCTTCTCTTCATTTTTTGCTGTCATTATACCTGTATATGTAAGAGAAATTATTGATAGTATTGGTTCAAATGATAAGACACTGATCGGACATGTTTTTAATCTAATATACATTATTATTGCGCTTAGACTTTGTGCGTGGCTCATTTTTCGAAGCAAGGAATATATTACGAGCTGGTTCATGATTTTGGCTAATGCCAAGCTTCGGAACGGCGTTTTTGGATATCTTATTAACCACTCACAAAATTTTTTCGCAAACCATTTTGTTGGGTCGCTGACTAAAAAAGTAAATGATTATGCAAATTCGTTCCAAACAATTCTTTTTCAAATTGAAAGTACCGTTATACCGCTGTTAGTACAACTTGTTGGTGCGTCCATTATCATTTTTGCTGAGGACCGAAAAGTTGGTTTTGTTTTCTCGGGTGGCTTCTTTTTCATCATTCTTTTGAATATTGTGTTTGCAATGGTTAAGACAAAATTTGACCGAAGAGCTTCACACGCAATGTCACAAACGACAGGATTTACCGCGGACAGTCTGACAAACAATACTGCCAGCACACTTTTTTCTGCTCGAGGATATGAGGTGTCATTACGAGCAGAGAAAGAATCTATATGGAAATATCATAAAAAAAGACAGTGGTTTTTTGGCGATACAATTTATACAGTTCAAGGACTAATTTTTATTGTTATTGAATACTTTATTTTGAAGTATTCTGTTTCGGGATGGTTTCTTGGAACCCTTTCAAGTGGAGAATTCGCTATGTTTCAGTTTTATGTGATTGGCTCATTTGTACAAATTACCGCACTGTCATTTAGTATCAGAATGATATATGAAGGGTACGCTGAGGGTGCTGAAGTCGTAGATCTTCTTAAAATTCCTCATGAAATTACTGACGCATCAGACGCTAGGGAATTACAAGTTCAGTCTGGCAAAATTGTATTTGATACTGTCTCTTTCTCGTATTCACATGAAAATGAAGTGTTAAGTAATATACAATTGACCATTGAGCCAAAAACAAAGTTAGGACTCGTGGGCCCTTCTGGGGCGGGGAAAAGCACTTTTGTAAAATTACTCCTACGTTTCTTTGATGTAACAGCTGGCCACATAGTAATTGATGGTTTTGATATAAAGACAGTAACACAAGATTCATTACATAAAAGCGTTGCTTTCGTGCCACAAGATCCAGTTTTATTTCACCGTACGCTCTTAGACAATATTCGATATGGGAGATTTGACGCCACAGATGAGGAAGTTATTGAGGCTGCAAAGAAAGCACACGCTCATGAGTTTATTGTAAAACTTAAAGATGGATACGAGACGCTTGTTGGAGAGCGGGGAATAAAACTTTCTGGAGGAGAAAGACAACGAGTGGCAATTGCCAGAGCGATACTAAAGAATGCCCCAATTCTTGTGCTTGATGAAGCAACCTCAGCGCTCGATTCTGAATCTGAACGACTTATTCAAGATGCGCTCAGGCTTTTAATGGAAAATAAGACAGTTATTGTTATCGCGCATCGACTTTCAACAATTCAAAAAATGGATCGAATTCTGGTGATTGATAGCGGAAAAATTATAGAAGACGGCACACATGAAAAACTTCTTTCAAACAACAACTCACTCTACAAGAAACTTTGGGAACTACAAGCAGGTGGATTTATTCAAGATGAAAAATAAAAAAAGCCCCATGCCACTCTACTTACCGATTGGTAACGTATGTGTACACAGGGCGTAATTGCTTTAGATCACTGGCTTCTGTTTTCGGAACGGGTCATTGGACCCCCGAATAATGCTTCTTTGGCTTTGTCGCTTTGCATAATTTTTGTGTGGAGCCACTTGTCTGTTGGCTCCATATCTTCTGCCGGATCATCAGGATCTTCTATTTTCTTTGGCTTTTTCTTTTTTGTAAGTAGTTTGTAAATAATTACGAGGCCAACACCCACAAGAAGGGTAATACCAATGGCCTGTCCGGTTGTTGCAAGTAAGTAAGGCATGTGTGTTGATTTGTAGGTTTTAAATGAGAAATCTATCAAAAATACTATATAAGTCTTATACTGTCGTGTCAACCTAGCCAAAAATTTTTAAATTTCTGTATAATTACATGACTATGCAAAATCCATTTCAAAACGCACTCGAGCAACTTAAAAGAGCAGTCGATGTTAAGTCGTTCCCAAAAGATTTTATTGAGGAAATATCGAATCCACAAAGAGAGGTAAGAATTTCTATTCCAGTAAAAATGGATTCGGGAAATGTAAGAATTTTTGAAGGCTATCGTGTTGAACACAATAATGCACGTGGGCCATACAAAGGTGGTATTAGATATCATCAGGATACAGATATTAATGAAGTGAAGGCACTTGCATTTTGGATGGCACTTAAATGTGCAGTATCGAATATTCCAATGGGAGGAGGAAAGGGAGGCATTACAGTTAATCCAAAAGACCTTTCAAAAGGAGAACTTGAAAGACTCTCACGTGGGTGGGTGCGTGGTATGGCGCCAATACTCGGACCTGAGAAAGATGTTCCAGCTCCAGACGTAAATACTACTCCTGAGATTATGTCTTGGATGACTGATGAGTTTGAAAAAATTTCAGGTGATACTACTAAAGCAACATTTACTGGCAAGCCGCTCGATAATGGTGGATCAGAAGGAAGAGGTGCTGCGACAGGTATGGGAGGATTTTATGTCTTTGAAGCACTACGCGAGAAGTATGGAATTCCAGATTCTGCGACCGTTGCGATTCAAGGGATGGGTAATGTTGGTGGGAATGCGGGTGAGATTTTTCAGGCACATGGTCACAAAATTATTGCAATTTCTGACTCGAAAGGTGCTGTCTACAATGAAGGTGGTCTTGATATACAAAGTGTTCTTTTGTTTAAGAAAGAAAAAGGAACTGTCGAGGGATTCCCTAATTCAAAGTACATAACAAACGAGGATTTACTTGAACTTCCTTGTGATGTGCTTATTCCTGCAGCGCTTGAGAATCAAATTACAATTGAAAATGCTGAGAATATAAAGGCAAAGTTTATTCTTGAACTTGCAAATGGGCCAATCACACCAGAGGCAGATGAAGTTTTATTCAAAAGAGGTATTCCTGTTGTGCCGGATATACTTGCAAACTCAGGTGGTGTGACCGTATCTACATTTGAATGGGAGCAAAATCTCAAAGGCGAACATTGGAGCGAAAAGGAAGTGTTTGAAAAACTAAAGACTATTTTAGATACAGAATCAAAAATAATCGCAGATAAAGCAGACGAGCTTAAAACAGATTTACGTCGCGCCGCATTTATTGTGGCTTTGGAGAGGATTGCAAGCAAAATGGGCTATTAATGCGTGAGATTGAAATAAAGCTAAAAATTCCACATGGACCGGAGCTTCGAAAAAAATTTGAAGATCTTGGATGTGCTTTTTCACATCCAATCGAACAAGAAGATATTGTCTATACAAAAAATACTGGAAATCTAGAAATCTTTCTATCAAATCCTGAGTTTTTACGAATCAGGACAGAGTCAAACGGCAAAGTTATTTTTACCTACAAAAAAGATAATAAGGCAGGAGAGCGTGGTCTTGATAAACTTGAGTATGAGTTTGAAGTGGGAAGCAAAAGCGAATGTCATAACTTTCTTAATTCAATAGGGTACAAAGAGGCAGTACGAATTTTTAAGAAGAGAACTAAAACAACGTACAAAGATTTTGAAATATGTCTTGATGAAGTTGAACACTTGGGTTTTTTTGTAGAAGTAGAAAAAGCAGTACCTGATGACGGAGATCCCGAACAAGCTTTCCAGGATATCGAGTCATTTATTACATTTCTTGGTTTTGATTTATCACATCAGGTCAAAGATGGCTACGACATACAGATCTTAAAGAGGTAAGAAAAAAGGTTTTGCTTGTCGCAAAACCTTTTATGTATCAAATACTGATTCACCGTTGTCAGCTTTCTCTTTTTTTAGTGTACCTTTTTTTATCGCAATCAGTTTTCGTGTTATATAGTTGTTTTGTATGAACATCCATTCGTCATCAAAGAAAATATCATCCAAACATTCTATCTTATAGGTGCCTACTTCACCAAAAACACCAAACATAATCACACCAGGTACATCTTCAATCATCATAAAAGCTTCTTCTGACCGTGGATCAGAGAAGCAATTCGATTTCTCAAAAAAGACCTTATTTTCCAAACCGATGCTTTTGTCGAATTCAAAACCTTCTTCCCAAGAATGAAATAGGTTATATCTAACAAGTTCTTTGACCAAATCGTATACTTCAGAGAGGTTTGCGGTAGTAACGTGTATATGCTTCATTCTTAATTTTTCTTCATTAAAACAAAATAAACAAAGGGAGTCAAAAAACCTAATTTTTGTTATACTTACTTTAGTAATGGCAAAAGGTAATAAAGTCCAACTGATTAAGTATGCTCCACCACCACCGGAGCTTCCGCAATATGGCCAGGTTCCTCCTGAAGAGGTTTCTTTTATTGGGCGTACGAACTATGTTGCCGCACTGGAAGAAAAAAAATATATTTTTGGCATAAAACGTATTGATAGACGTAGGCACCTCTATATCATAGGAAAATCTGGTGTCGGTAAATCAAAAGTACAAGAACTCATGGTGAGACAAGATATCGCGTATGGTCACGGTGTTTGTGTTATTGACCCGCACGGGGAGTTTATTGACGATATCATGGATTTTATCCCCGAAGAGAGAATTGAAGACGTCTGTATTATTGATCCTGCAGACACTGATTTTCCAATAGCTTTCAATCCAATTGTTAATGTTGATCCAGCTTTTAAACACCAACTTACTCAAGGTCTTATTGAGGTGTTGCAGAAGCAATTCGGTTCGAATTGGACTCCTCGTCTTGAACACGTTTTTCGGTTTACCACTCTTGCACTTCTTGATTATCCGTATGCAACCATGCGCGGGATGATTTCTATGCTTACTGATAGAAATTACCGCCAGAAAGTTATCGAATACATTGAAGATGATATGGTGAAGCGGTTCTGGGCAATTGAATTTGCAGATTGGTCTGAGAAATTTGATACGGATGCTATTATCCCGCTTGTTAACAAGCTTGGGCAATTTCTTTCTGACCCGATGCTTCGATTTATTTTTGGACAAAAAGAGAACAAAGTTGATCTTGAGAAATTTATGAATGAGAAGAAAATTCTTCTCATTAATCTTTCAAAAGGAAAAATTGGTGAAGAAAATGCCAGCTTTTTTGGCTCAATGTTTATCACTAAGATTAAGCAAGCGGGAATGGCACGAGCAAAGCTTGCGAAAGAAGATAGACATGATTTTTATCTTTACGTGGACGAGTTTCAGAACGTGGTTACAGATACATTCGAAAACATCCTTTCTGAAGCTCGTAAATATGGCTTAAATCTCACTGTGGCACACCAATATATCGGTCAGCTCTCTCCTCGAGTACAACAAGCAGTCTTGGGTAACGTAGGAACAATTATTTCGTTCCGCGTAGGTGGTGATGATGCTGTAAAACTTAAACCGGAATTTGCGCCGATTTTCGATGTGAAAGATATGATTAACCTAGGTATCGCTGAGTTTTATATAAAACTTACTATTGATGGTGA
>CAZDDY010000002.1:0-16766 GCA_964504455.1 uncultured Candidatus Saccharibacteria bacterium
CCCGACCATCTCCTTAAGAGGGAGCTGCTCTACCAGCTGAGCTAACGAGGCACATAAACTAACTTGAAAGATTATAATAGAAAAGCATTAAATTGCAATAAAAAATATGTGCCTGGGGCGGGAATCGAACCCGCACGCCGTTGCCGGCGGGAAATTTTAAGTCTCCTGCGTCTACCAATTTCGCCACCCAGGCCTGTAATGTATCACTAGGATACATTGAGGCGTGGACGGGAATCGAACCCGTGCATGTCGGTTTTGCAGACCGAAGCGTTACCACTTCGCCACCACGCCATACAAAAGACTATATCTGAAAAATGCCTTTATTTAAAGGGCTTTTTTACTTGACTTACATAGCAAAAAGTGATATAATACAAGGTGACAGTTTTGGTGCACAAAGTATCAAAACAAAAACTTAAAAATTAAAAATTATTTTATGAGCACACATGCGCCTGCGGAACATGGTTCCGATCAAAAAAGGAAAAAAAACAAGTTTGGCCTTTACTTGGTGTTGGGTTTTGTAATCATCACAATTGCCGCAATGTTCACAAACGGCTTTGGGCTGTTTTCATCCAAAGAAAAAAGCGGCAACAAAAATGATTTCAGTTACTTCGAAAAAGGCACTTCTGCCCCGGAAAAAACCGACGAAGTAACCAGAAGATCAAGTGAAGGAAGAAGTGAATCGAAAATTACAGTCACCGGTGAACAACCGAGCGAAAATAACATTTCGATCCCTCCTGGATCTGGCTACGAAATCAAAACATCGGTGCCGATTAATATTTTGTTTGAAGATGCCGACGGCAACACTGAGGTAATTGAGTTAAAACCTGGAGAAAACAGAAGATTCCCCCTTGCTACACCAATAAAAGCATGGCGGCAAAAACCCGGTGAATCCGTTGTGAGAGTAACTTATTTTCAAAAAAATTAAATCAAGCACTATGAGTCACGCAAGACACGCCGATACACGGAGTATCGTTCCCAAGTGGATCCATGATCTTTTCTTTGAGGACAGGATCACAAGTATCATCTCGGTTTTCGCATTGACCCTGATTTTCGTACTGCCTGGCTGGATTTATTTTTCTGTGAAGACAGGTGGACATATAGGTGTTCATATTGCTTGCTTAATCATCACCACTGTCGGAGCATTGGCCCAAATACGAGATCTCGGCCCACAAGGTCGAATGATCCCGACCTGGTTAAACGACTGGGTGTACCATCGGTACAAAGGAGAACTCTGTCCGTCAACAATTGAAGGTGGCAAGTGGGGCGTCCCTGCCCTTCTCCTCTTTGGGCTCGATGAAGCAGAAAAGCAGTCTACAGGAACACTTGAAGTCACTGTTGCCGAGTTTGAGGCCCTTTCAAAAGATGATATTCCATTAAAGATTTCTCTGAGAGGGCTCACAATCATTGAAGATGGACAGGCATTTGCGGCCTTAGAGGTAGAAAATCCTTCACAAGAAGCAGCACTGGCATTTAAAACTGGTGCTGAATCAGTGGTTAGGAAACACTACTATGATGATGTTCTGCCGAGTGGTCAGGTAAACACTGACCTAACCCTAAAAGATGAATCTTTGTTCCTTACAGAGATGATGAAAACAACAATGGTAAAAGACTTCACTGAAACGTTTGGGCTCAGTGTACCGTATCTTGCGGTATTAGGCCCGAGCCCTCAGGCAAAATATGTAGAGCAGAAACAGGAAGTGAGGAACAAAAGAAGAAACAAAGAAGTCTTTGATGAACTGTGTAAAGAACACGGCAAAGAATTCGGAGCAAAACTCTTCGCCTTCATGAGCGGTTACGGAAAGATAATTGATGTGACTGGTACCGGCAACCCTTTGATTAAGGCAGCAGCAGCTTTCAAAGAAATGTAAAAAAACAGAACGTAAAAGCCCCCGCAGTGCGGAGGCTTTTTTTATTGTACTTTACCAGGAAGTTGTATTTGTCTATCGGCTCCACCTGCTTTCTCTGGTGGTCGTTTAAACCCGAAGGTATCAATGAGCAAACTCATTATGCCGTATACCGACACCATAATAAGCATACCGACGAGTCCCCAAATCATGTGTCGCTTCCCCACTTGCCTTCCTTCTTCGCTGTCTGTTTTTGCAAGGAATTCCACAAGTCCATAAATAAACAACGCAGCAGCGATAACAAACAGAAGAAGAATTAAAGGATTAAGTACATAGGTGGTAAGTCTTGCCATAAGAGTTTTCACTGTGAAAGTACTCCCGCTTGACTGTGCAAAAACGAGAACAGGTAAAAAAAGTGAAAGTCCTAAAAGAAACTTACCACGCATGGATTAACGACAGATGCCTGTTGAAGGATCGTATGTTCCTGTAACACAAGGAACTGGTGCAGATCCACCTTGACCAACGCCAAGTGTTCTTCCAAGGAAGAATACAAGACCGTAGACTGAAAGAATAACGAAGATACCGATCAAGCCATACACAATTTTATTTCGTGCAGCAGCCTGTGCTTCTTCATCACCCTTACTCATAACCACATACTGAATGACACCCCAAATGAAGTAGACAACAGCAACGATGATAAGAATTGGGATTATAATGTTTAACCATTTTCTGAGGTTAAGAAGGAGATTCACTACTTGGGTGTCGTTTTGAGCAAACGTCACAAGTGGAAGTGCCAAAACACCAAGAGTTAATGCGATTTTTTTCATACTATAATAAATAATTTACTAATTTGACCTTTAATAAAAAGACTATTCATATTATACATCAAAAACCAGGGTACAACTACTTTTTGCCATCAATCTGAAGGTACGGGACAACACGTGCCCCAGACCCACCAGGACTAATTTTTAAAGTCGTACCAATAAGGTTTATGATGCCAAAAATAGAGAGGAGCACAAATATACCAAGGAGTCCGTAAACAATTTGATTTCTCGCAAGAGCCTGTGCTTCTTCATTCCCTTTACTTGTAATCACATAGCGAATCACACCCCAAAAGAAGTATATGAGGGCAAGGATAATGAGGATAGGAATAACAAGGTTTAAAAGTTCTTTAATATTTCCAAGCAACTCATAAAACCGAGCGTCATTTTGTTGTGCAAAAACAAAAAAAGGGGTAAGGAGTAAGGCAGAAGTTAAGATGAAAAATCTTTTATACATTGTGTTATATGCCAATCGTATTTCTTGCTAAAAGTATTATGCCCCAAAACGAGAGCATCACAAAAATCACCACAATACCCCAAATGAGTGCATGCTTATATTTATCTCGCATCTCTTCGTTTGCTGCATTTCGAATAAATTGTGAACCACTCCACAGAAATATGACGAATCCCACCAAAAGGAATATTGGAATTATATAAATCTCGATAACACATACCACCTTGTACGCAAAAAGCCCGAACTGTCCCTTAAATTTTGGTGCATTACAAGTACGAGTCCCTCCAAGATATTTTTCTTTTATATAATCATCATTTGTCCCCCAGTCTCCTCCGCCGTCTCTGTAGTATGGAGCACTTTCATTCCCTTGATCTGGATCATTTGTATCATTAAAAAAATTATTGTTGTTATCAATGTTTTGTTCTGTCTGAATTTGCCATGGAGGAACAGGAAGTGGTCCTTGGTCTGTATTTGTCTGCGCGAACAAAAATGAAGGTATAAAAAGTAATCCTATAAAAGAAATGAGGCGTGCGGTATGTTTTTTCATAATACGTCTTCTTTACTTTCAACAAATGATGTCTTAGTAACATCTTCAATAGTTCCCTTCACCGCTTGTGCTATTCCCCAACATCCAAGAACAAGAGCTGCTCCAATCAATGTATACACAAGAGAGCGTTTTGCTGTTGCAAGCTTCTCTTCATTTCCTCGTGCTGCAACAAACATAAATCCTGAAAGAATAAGGAAAAATGCAACAAGTGGTGTACCGATATCAACCACAATATTGAGTGCTTTTGCAACAAAATCCTCAATAGAGGTAATATTTGTTGGATTGTCTAAGCCATTACCATCACTAGCTAACCCTGTAGTAATTGAATTGTCCTTTTTAGGTTTTGGCGTCGTACCATCTGCCACCCCGGCCGGGTTTATTCCGGTTCCGGTACCAGTTGGAGTAATTCCTGTGCCAGTACCAGAAACAAGTGTCTTTGCGTTACTTATAGTCACCTTCTCCGCCGTAGTTTCATTTTGTCCATCAACTATTTTATATCCTTTTATCTCAATGTCGTAAGAAGTGTTTGGGTTTAAATTGGTAATTGTTTTGTTGACCACTTGGGCAGGTTTTATATTTCCGAGGTTAATATCGGACTGTAAATATGAAGAGTTGCCTGTTTTAGAAATATACAAGAGCGTACTATAGGTAAACGAACTGTTGTTGGTCACCTTTACTGCAAGAGAATCTTTTGCAGTAGAAGAGTATGAGACTGTAAGACCTTTACCAGTTGTGATTGGAGGTGAAGAAGTATTGTTTGAAGTTTTAAATGTTGAGTTGTAGTACTCACGTGAATCTTTGTTATATACAAACACATGGTATGTGGTATTTGATTTTAGCTCGTCGAGAGCCATCAGTGCTTTACTCGCACTGGCTGACATTGCAAAATCTTGACCTCTCCAGTATGTGCCCGAAACTCCATAACATTCTTTACAGCCTGCATCATCAGATACTGTCACTCGAATACCGGAAGGAATAGGTTTAACTGATATGTCATATGTAACTGTGATAATCGCCTGAGCCTTATCAACACTTGCGCTTATAGTGAATGGACCAGTTTGTGCATACAAACTACTTGTCGATGTAAAAAGTGCACCGAGAGCTATAAATAGTCCAATAATTTTTTTTGAGAAATTTTTTTTCATTACTGTAATCATATTATTTATTTGATGGAAAACAAAGTTTTCCATTTTCATCTACTACTGCTCTGCCTAATAAATTATAACAAGATTTCACTCCAAACGCCTTATAAAGAAGATTTACTATAAGAACAGAGCATAGGATGAGTGCGATACCAATCAAGGTTTTTGTAAGAATGCCTTTTGCTCGTGCTCGTACTTCTTCGTTTCCACCAGAGGTCATAAAGAGAAATCCTGTATATGCAAGAATGATTGCTGCAATAGGAAGGATCAGTCTAATAACAAAAGCAATACCTCGTTGAACAAGATTTATCAAATGCTGAAAAGAACATCCTGCGCCTTCACAATCAATAAGTCCTCCTGGACTAGTTGCTGTTTCCGCGCTTTGGCCCTGACCAAGACCAGTGCCTCCCGGTGTTGTACCTACTCCAGTGCCTCCCGGTGTCACTCCAGTACCTGTACCCACGGGTGTTGTACCTACTCCAGTGCCTGTTTGACCAGGTGAAGTCGTAGTGCTTTTGGTTGTAAAGGTAACTATTTTTTTATGTGTCTCAGTAACGCCTAAAAATGATATTGCAGTTACAGTGTACTTTTTACCTGGAGTTAAACTAGAAGCAATAAGAGAATATTTTTTCTTTCCAGAAATACCGATTCTTCCATCTTTTGGATTAACAGAAAGAAGTTCTTGCACAAATGATCCACCTCCCATACCAACTACCTCACTACTACTTATAACAACTGTAAGTTTGTCTACATATGGGTCAGCTTTTACATCGTAAGTAACACTAAAAGATAAACTGTTTGAAGTAACTCCATTTGCATCAGCTACAACACAAATTGGCATATCTTTGGTAGTTGTACAGGTCTGTGCGTGTGCGACACTCCCAGTCAAACATATAGCTATAGTGAGAAATGTTCCTATGATCCATTTCATATGCTTTATCATACTAATTAGTAAACAGATTACCTATTGCGCCACCTGCTTCCTGGATTGCCTCCTCAATTGATGTTGTTCCGCGGATAACTTCAGAAATCATAGTACCGAAAATTTTTGTTGTTTCATCAGCATTTGGATCAAACCATGCTCGTGCAATAAGAGCGGAGCTAAAGAGGGTTGGCCCATATAACGTTTCTGGAGCTTTTGAAAGTAAATCACGGCGAGCAGGTGCAATCGGGCCAGCATTAAAAAATTGTTTTATAACTTCTGACATAAAGGCAGGTTTTGCAATTTCTGTTGCTACAAAAAATGCTGTATTTGGATTTTTTGTCGCCTTTATCATTGAAACACCGTAGAGTCTTCCGAAAGTCATTTTGGTTTTTGAACCATCTACTTGCGGTACCTGCGCGATATCAAAATTTATATTTGGGTTTCGATCTCTAATTTCTGGTAATTCGTGTGCAAAACCAATATACATAGCGGATTGCTCTCCGACGAACGCATCTTGGTCTTCGGGTCGAACTCTATTCCAGGTATACACAGTACTTGTTGGGTCAACAAAAGATACAAAAAATGAAAGTGCTTTCTCTAGTCCATCTTTTGTTTGTGGATCGTCTAAGTATGAAAAATATCGGGTACTTGTTTCTGTTGACTCACTTTTTACTAAGGGGTTACCTATTTGAAGAAACAACAGAGAAAGTATTTCTTTAAAATATGAGATGTTATTTGGAGTTCCCAAAGAAATTGCACTTGAAAGAATATTTTCGTTTACATCTTTTTCTGTAAGTCTCTCTGTTATGTCAGTAACTTCTTTCCAAGTTTTTGGTGCATCAACAAGTCCTGCGTTCTCGAAAAGTGTTCTGTTCCAATACAAAATTAAAGGGTCAATCGCGAGTGGAATCGAAAGTACACCATCTGCGACAAAAAATATTTCACCCGATTGTACAAAGGTATCTCTAAAAGTACGTGCAGAGAAGTTTGTATACGGAATAGGAGAAATCTTCGTTCGTGCATGAATAAGGACTTCATGTGGAGCGATAACAAGATCAGGACCAACGCCTGAAGCAATTGCCTCAGTGAGCCTTGTGCTGAAATCACTTTCAGGAACTGGCATGTACGTAATAGTTATATTGTTTTCCTGAGCAACGTTTCCCAAGAGTGGGTCCATCATCTGCTGTGGAAATGTTCCCCAAATACTTATGATGCCTTGTGGAACATTACCCTGGCTTCTTTGTGAACCACCCCCAATAACTCCAGTAAAAAACAAGATTGCAATAAAGATAAAGATTCCAAAAAATGCAAATACGAAATATTGAAAAAAACTTTTCATACAAGTTACAAACAGGTAATACCTGCAACACCGTCCCCGGGACGGAGCTTCATTATGGCAACACCCTGTGTCTGACGTCCTAGATCTGGGATAGCAGAAAGTGGTGTTCGTATAACTTGCCCCTTGCGCGACATCGCAACGAGCTCTTCTTCGATTGTAATAACCTTTGCGACAATAAGTGGACCTGTTTTAGTGGTAACTTTTGCAGTTTTAATTCCAGACCCACCACGTTTTTGAATTTTATAATCGCTTATAACTGTCTTCTTTCCTAAGCCATGAGCACTCATCGTAAGAAGATGTGCAGATTTTGCAAATTCTTTTTTCACGACATCAACACCCACAAGCTTGTCACTCTTTGAAAGCTTCATTGCTCGAACCCCTCCTGCTGTTCTCCCCATTTCTCTAATATCACTTTCCTTAAATCGAATCGCCTGCCCACCTTCTGAAACAAGCGAGACATCGTCTCCTTTTTCAACAAGCAGAGCAGTCTTGAGTGTGTCTTTTCCATCAAGTTTTATTGCAATCAACCCACTCCTTCTCACATCTCGAAAATGATCATATGCCATTTTCTTGGCTGTGCCATTTTCAGTTACGAGCATAAGGTATTGCTCTTTGGTCTTTTTATCTTTTGAAACGGGAAGGATAGACATTACTTTTTCATTCCCTGCAAGCGTCAAAAAGTTCATAACTGATTTACCTTTGGTTGCGCGCTTTCCTTCTGGAATGTCATACATCTTTATCTGATATGCTTTTCCGAGATTAGTAAAGAATAGAAGATCTGCGTGCGTATTCGCATTTAAAAGTATTGTTACAAAATCTTCTTCTTTTGTTTCAAGATCAACAACCCCTACTCCTCCTCTCTTTTGACTTCTGTATTCGCTTGGATCAGTTCGCTTTACATATCCACCTTGCGTAAACACAAGCATTGATTCTTTTTCAGGAATAAGATCTTCGTCTGAAATAGTTTTAACACCACCTTTTACAACTCTTGTTCTTCTGTCATCACTATATTTTTCTTTTATTTCTTTCAGCTCGCCTGCAATAACACCCATAATCTTTTTGGCGCTTTTCAAAAGAGTTTCAAGTTCAGCAATAAGAGCTTGTTTTTCTTTTAATTCAAGCTCAACAGCCTTTCGTTCAAGACCTGCAAGTTTTTGGAGTCTCATCTCAAGAATTGCTGTTGCTTGGATGTCAGTAAATTTAAATTCTTTAATTAAATTTAGTTTTGCCGTTCCGGCATCCTTTGATTCTCGAATAACAGTAATAACTCGATCAATGTGATCAAGCGCTTTCTTTAGGCCGAGTAAAATGTGTTCACGCTCTTTCGCCCTATCAAGTTCAAACTGTACTCGACGACGTGTTACTTCTTCTCTGTGTTTAATAAATTCAGTCAGGATGCTTTTTAGAGAAAGTGTCTGTGGCACTCCATCAACAAGCGCAACAATGTTGAAATGGAATGTGGTTTCAAGTTGCGTATGTTTATAAATGTAATTTAAAACTTTTTGTGGATGGACTCCATTTTTTAAATCAATAACAACACGAATGTCTGTTGTTGATTCGTCCCGTAATCCTTTAACACCTTCGAGCTTCTTTTCTTGGACAAGTTCAGCAATAGACATTATAAGATCTGCTTTATTCACTCGATATGGAATTGAAGATATGATTATTTGTGCTTGTCCTGACTTTTGCTCCACTATTTCTGCTTCTCCTCGAGTCACTACTCCTCCGCGACCCGATGTGTATGCATGACGCATATCCGCGGCGCCATACACAATTCCTCCTGTAGGAAAATCTGGTCCTTGAATATGAGCAAGCAAGTCTTCTGTGGTTGCATCTGGGTTTTCGATCAGGGTAAGCGTTGCATCAACCACCTCACCTAAGTGGTGTGGTGGAATATTTGTAGCCATACCGACAGCGATTCCAAGTGTTCCATTTAAAAGAAGATTTGGTACAGCTGCTGGAAGCACAACAGGTTCTTTCCTAGTATTGTCGTAGTTTGGTCTAAAATCGACGGTGTTTTTTTCTATGTCTCGAAGAAGCTCTCCAGCAAGACGAGACATTTTTGCTTCTGTGTATCTGTGAGCTGCAGGTGGATCTCCATCGATTGAACCAAAGTTTCCTTGGCCAATAATTAATGGATATCTGTATGAGAATGTCTGAGCCATACCAACCATAGAGTCATACACTGCGACATCTCCATGTGGGTGATATTTTCCTAATACGTCTCCTACAACAGTGGCAGATTTTTTTGTCTTTGCAGATGCTGTCAGACCAATATCATGCATGGCATACAAAATACGTCTGTGTACGGGCTTAAGTCCATCACGAACATCAGGAAGAGCTCGAGAGGTAATAACCGACATCGCATAACTGATGTAGGACTCTCTCATTTCTTTTGTTATATCGACAGGTACAACGTTTTGTCGTGCTTGAGGTTGTACGTCTATGTCTTCTTTCTTCTTTGCCATATATTAATTCTCTTGTGGTGAACTTGAGTATACTTTCGTCACATTCTCCTTGATAAGTGATGTTGCATTTTTTCGAGCAGTGATTTCTGCTTCTTCAGCAAACCGTGATTTGAGTGTCAGAACCCAAAAAAGAACAACAATAAACGTACAGAAAAAGCTCAAGAAAACAAGTGTTTGCCTTCTCGCCTCAAGCGGTTGCGCACGAAGCGTATCAATACCATGTCTTATTGTTGTCTTTCTTTTCATAGAATACTTTTACTATGCATTTACTTCTTCAAACACAATAATATCACTGTTTCGAGTAACTACGTCTTTTTTCTTGAGTACAAGTTTATCTACTGTCTCTGGTTTGTCTCCGCCAGCTTCTTTAATAAAAGCTTTTAATGCATCCTGGTCTTCTGCCATTGGAATAATAATGTGTGGTTCAAATGAAATAGCTACTTTGTATGCCTCTCCTGGAGAAAGAAATGGTCCACCAACAGGCACAAACAAAATATCTGGTTCAACAATCTCTCCTCTTGTTTCAGATTTCGGTGCACTCGAGAGTGCTCCAAGAAAACAAATAGAGACCCCATCAAAAATGAGACTGTAAATAGTATTAATGTATTCTTTTTTGTCTAGTGTCGTTCTCGAAAGTGTTCCATGGATTCTTACATCTTTGACTTCATAATCTCCTGGCCCACTAACAACAAAAGGTTTTCGCTCACCAAATTCCATCTGCTCGCTCCCGTTAAAATCAGGGTGGTTAATAGTAGAAAGTACAATATCCGCACCAAAGCGCGCAGGTTTCTTTTTTGACTCTTTTGATAGTGGGTTACACGCAATAGTCAGATCACCTTGAGCAACCTTAAAGCACTGTTTCCCATAATACGTTATTATCATTTCTAGCCTTATTATACCAAGTATTTGCTAGGAAATCCAAGCAAAAATGACTTGTACTGTATGAATATATATGCTAAAGTATGTTCGTTATCAGTTGTGGGCTTTAGATTAACCCTGTGAGGACCAATTTTGGCCTGATCAGACACTAAAGTGAAACGTAAGTCCGCAGTTGTTGCGGATTTTTTTATTTTGGCAAGCAAGGACTGGCGCACAAACAGAAAGTTTGTATGACATCCAAGCGCTGCCAAAACATGAATATATTTGTTACATATGATTAGACACACAGCAGATCCAAAAGGCTATTTTGACAAAGCGCCATTACCACTTCAAAAAGACATGCTTGTTGAAGGTACTGTCGTTGATTTAGGTTCAAATGCCGTTTATATCGACTTACGACCTTTTGGTACAGGTATTATTTACGGTCGCGAATTCATCAATACTCGAGACATTATTCGAAAGATGAATATTGGCGATGTTGTAAAAGCAAAAATTGTAGAACTTGAGAATGATGATGGATACATCGAACTTTCTCTTAAAGAAGCAAAACAAGCACTTATTTGGAGTGATGCTGAAAAGCTCATGAAATCAAAGTCGCCTGTTGAAATTACTGTTAAAGATGCAAACAAAGGAGGCCTTATCTTAGACTGGCAAGGAATTCTAGGATTCTTACCTGCGTCTCAACTTAAAGTAGAACACTATCCACGAGTTGAAGATTCAGATAAAGACAAGATCTTGAAAGAACTTCGAAAACTCGTCGGAAAAAAGATGTCAGTTTCTATCATCTCTGCAATTCCAAAAGAAGGCAAACTCATATTCTCTGAAAAAGATAATAATCCAGAAGAAAAAAATGAAATTGTCTCAAAATATTCAGTTGGTGATGAAATCGATGCAACAGTTGCTGGTATTGTCGACTTTGGCATCTTCGTAAAACTCGAAGAAGGACTCGAAGGACTTGTGCATATATCAGAAATTGATTGGGGTCTTGTTGAAGACCTAAAGACCATGTTTAAGATTGGTGATGCAGTAAAAGTAAAAGTAATCGAAATCAAAGACGGTAAGGTATCACTCTCGATCAAAGCTCTTCGTGAAAATCCTTGGAAAGAATTCGAAACAAAACTCAAAAAAGGAGACATTATAAAGGGAGCGGTGATCAAGTTTAATAAACATGGTGCACTCGTTTCAATTCGTGAAGGGGTTGCAGGACTTGTTCATAATTCCCTTTTTGGTGGCGAAACAAAGCTTCGTGAAAAACTTGAACTTGGCAAAACATACAACTTCCAAATAACACTCTTTGAGCCAAAAGAGCAACGAATGACTCTTGCATATTTAGAAGAAAAATAAAAAAAGCCCTTCGGGGCTTTTTTTATTATATGAGTGGCAAAAGTTTTGGAATAAAAATAATTCCTCCAATAATTAGCGCAAACACGACACTCAGCAGTACAAACCCTGCCGCAACATCTTTCGTATCTTTCGCGTAAGGATGATATTCAGGTGAAGTTAGATCAATATCAATTTCAAATGCCGTATTTATCATCTCTGCAATTAACACAAGACTGATTGCAACAACAAGGGATAGCCATTCAATATGAGAGATTCGCAACAGCACGCCCAAGACGACAACCAATAGTGCAACAAAAAGATGCACCCAAGCGTTATGTTGTGTTACAAAAAAAACGCGTAATCCCCGCACGGCATGATTTGTGCTTCGGAGTCGGGCAATAAACGAAAACCTCTTTTTTTCTTTTTGTGTAAAATCTTTTAGCATTTATTTATTATATAACGTCATTGCCTTATCTACTCCTTCAATACATAACACTTGGAGCATAGAAAAAATTTCTGGAACAAGTGAAAGCATTTTCTCTTTTTCATTCTCGGAAAAAGGCTTGAGAACATATTCGGCTTGCTCTGGTGAAGAAATACGACGAATAGCACCTTCGGTATCAACTGGAGAGATACCAAGACGAAGACGAATAATCTCCTCGTTTGGTAATGTTTTTTGTATGGAGGTGACACCGTTGTGGCCTCCATCTCCCTTGTTTCGACTTATCTTGTATGTACCAATTGCAAGATCAAGATCATCATGAACAATAAGAACCGTCTTGTGTTCCTTTTTAAAAATCGAACCTACCGAAAGACCCGACTCATTCATGTAGGTATCAGATAGTACAAAATTCACAGAAACATCTTTTAGATTTCCTGTTGCGAGAGTAATTTTGTTGTAAGGATCTTTTTTCCATTCAGTTACGTGAGCAAGTTCACCTAACGTCTTAACAAAAATCTTTCCAGCATTATGTCGGGTATTTCCATATTCATTTTCTGGATTTCCTAAACCAATCACGTAGTGCATGAGACTATCATAGCAAAAAAGTGCACTTTACAAAACAACACAAAAGAGCTTTGTGTCAATACAGACCTTGCGCTATACTCAAGAATATTATATGGAAAATATTCCAAGTAGCGAGATCACGAGTCCTGTCGAATCAAAATCGAAAAAAACCAAAAAGGTTGTTTGGGATTTAGTGAAATTTGTATTTACAGTCCTTATTATTGTAGTACCAATACGCGCCTTTGTTGCACAACCATTTATCGTTTCTGGTGAATCAATGTCTCCAACATTTGATAGTAAAGATTACCTTATCATTGACGAAGTCACTTTTCACTTTCGAGATCCAATACGTGGTGAAGTTGTTGTCTTTCATCCTCCAAAACAAAGCGATACGGTGTACTACATCAAGCGAGTCGTCGGTATTCCAGGAGATACGATTGAAATCAAAAGTGGAAAAATTACCATAACAAATATCGAACACCCTGAAGGTTTTACACTGGAGGAACCGTATATTGAATTTAAAAGTTTCGAAACAACAACAAAAACATTAAACGAGGACGAATATTTCGTTTTGGGTGACAACCGTGCACGAAGCTCAGATTCAAGATACTGGGGAGTACTTCCAAGAAAAAATATTATAGGAAGAGCTCTCATTCGACTGTTCCCTTTTAACAACATTAGTATTTTGCCTGGAGAGTTCTCCTACGAAGAAGTGCAAAAATAATATTTATGGAAAAAAAGAAAGCAAAACAAGTTAGTACACTCACAAGCCCAAAAGGAATGCGTGATATTTTAGACGAAACATATTATCTCTATCAAGGGTTTTTTGAAAAAGCGCAGGAAGTTTCAATGTATTTTGGTTTTAAGCCAATTGAAACACCTATCCTTGAACAAGAAGAAGTTTTCACAACCTCAATCGGCGCAGGTACAGATATTGTAGACAAAGAAATGTATACAATAAAAACAAAGGGAGGTGATCACTTGGCAATGCGACCTGAAAATACTGCAGGTGTTGTACGAGCATACATTGAACATGGAATGCAAAATCTACCCCAACCTGTTCTTCTGTATTATTACGGACCAATGTTTCGTCATGACAAACCTCAACGAGGCCGTTTTAGACAATTTTATCAATTTGGCCTTGAAGCATTAGGGACTGATAAAAGCGTCGTTGATGCTCTTTTAATCAAGGCAACAGTCACAATACTTGAGGAAGCAGGTGCGAAGGATCTTATTGTAGATATTAACTCAATGGGAGACAAAGAATCTCGAAATGCATATATACGAGAGCTAATGAGCTACTACAAAAAACATCTCTCTTCCCTTGCTCCGGTTGATAAAGAAAGACTAAAGACTAACCCTCTTCGTGTTCTTGATTCAAAGGAACCAAAAACAATTGAGATCAACCAAGACGCTCCAGATATTGTAAGTTCATTGAGCGCCTCTGCAAAACGTCATTTTAAAGAAGTGCTTGAATATCTTGATGAAATGGGTATACCGTATCGAATAAATAAAAATCTCGTCCGTGGACTTTCCTACTACACACACACTGTTTTTGAAATTATTGAACAAGAAGTCAGTGAAGAAGACGGTGGTCCACTTACACTTGCAGGTGGTGGAAGATACGACATGCTCGCTAAACAACTCGGTGCAAAGAAAGAAGTGCCAGCTATGGGAGTAGGTATTGGAGTTGATAGAATAGTTGCATCTTCTTGGTATAAAAAACTCACTCCACGAATTATTAAGAAACCAAAATTTTATTTTATTCAACTTGGTTTCGATGCAAAACTAAAGAGCTTAAATGTTATAGAAATATTACGCAAGGCGCATATACCTATCGTCCAAGCGCTTTCAAAAGACACATTATCCCAACAACTTGCTGTTGCCGAAAAATCTGGTATCCCGTATGCACTTATTTTTGGACAAAAAGAAGCATTGGAGAATTCTGTTATTGTCAGAAATATGGAAAACAGATCTCAAGAAACCATAAAGCTTGATAAATTGCTCGACTATCTAAAAGAAATTAAATAGCTATGCCTAAAATTGTTCAAAATGGAGATCCGGTGCTTAGAAAAAAAGCAAAGGCTGTTCTTATCTCAAAAATTACATCTACGGAAATTAGAGATATTATTACTGCTATGAAAAAAGCCCTCGCGACACAAAAAGATGGTGTTGCGATTGCTGCACCACAAATTGGTGTTTCACTTCGTATTTTCGTAGTCGCAGGAAAAATATTTGAAAAAGATTTTGAACGAGGTATGGACGTAAAAAAGACGAGCTCAAAAAAAGCAAGTACTGAAACCAAGAATCCGGATCTTGTATTTATAAATCCAGAAATTATTAAACTATCAAAGAAAACATCTTGGCTTCCTGAAGGCTGTCTCTCCGTAAGACCACTATATGGAGAAGTTAAACGTTCACTTAATGCAACCATCTCTGCGTATGACGAAACCGGAAAAAAGATAACACGTGGAGCCGGTGGGCTTTTAGCACACATCTTCCAACATGAAACCGACCATCTAAATGGAGTACTCTTTATTGATAAGGCACGAAATGTGCATGAACAAATACCCGAAGAGTCTTTGAACTAATTCTTATGAAAAAAATTCTTTTTTGGGGAACACCACAACTTACCTGGACACTCCTTGACGCTCTCAAGGAAGCAGGTCTTACGCCAACCATTATTGGCTCAGTTCCAGATAAGCCACAAGGAAGAAAACTAGTGCTCACACCTCCTGAAATAAAAGAATGGGCAACGAAAAATAACATACAATTTATTCAGCCTGAAAAACTTGATGATCTGACCTATCAAGAATTATCAAAAACTCCTTGGGATCTTTTTGTCGTCGTTGCCTATGGGAAAATTATTCCTGAAAGATTCATTTCCTTACCTACCCACGGAACTATTAATGTTCATTATTCCCTTCTTCCAAGATGGAGAGGTGCAACACCTGTCGAATCTGCAATTTTACATGGTGATGAAAAAACAGGTGTCTGTGTACAACAGATGCGATACAAACTTGATACAGGGCCTATTTTAAACGAACTAACTGTTGACATACCAAAAGACTGCACAGCGCCAAAACTAAGAGAATTGTTAAATAACCTTGCAGGACCACTTTTGGTGAAAACAATTACTGAAATCTTTGATAATAAAACTCATCCAAAAGAACAGGACGAGGCAAGTGCGACGTACTGCACAAAAATCGAAAAGGAGGATGGGCTTATTGATCTAAATGATTCTGGAGAAAATATTTGGAGAAAATTTCGTGCATTTTATGGATGGCCAGGTATTTATTATTTTCAAAAACACAACAACAAAAATCTTCGAGTGAAGATTACAGACGCCACGTGGGAAAATAACACATTCAAAATTGTCTCGGTTGTCCCCGAAGGCAAAAAGGAAATGTTGTATGAGGATTTTTTACGAGGATTGCGAGACTAGGATTTTTTTCCAAACGGTGAAGCTTTCTGCATAAGTTCTTTTATCTTCCGTGCTCCGCGAAGCATAAGTGCACGGTATCTACCCTGCCCGCTTTCAATCTCCCGAACAAACTCATCTCTCGCATCATCAATTGCAGCATATAAGTCATTTTTTATAGATGTGGCATGCAAACTCTTATTCCTCACTCGCCCATGAACCGCTACTTTGAAAAAATTACCTTGTTTATGATGTTCACTCGTTTTTGAAAGTTCAAGTGTTATTTCTTTATCTTCTCCCTCTTTAAAAAAGTGATCCATGTTGGCAAAACGCTTTTCTCCATATTGAGAGATTGCAGGCGTTACCTCTATGTCTTTGCTTTTAATTTTTACTTCCATTTTGTATTGTAAATGTTTTATTTTGCTGGTGGTGACCACGAACCAGCCTAAGTGAATCTTTGGGTACTCCAAGGAAGTCAGCGAGCAAATATCCTATGTGTACATTTGCACGATTTTGTTCCTTTGGTTCTTTGGTAAAAACTTCAAATCTATCTTCTGATTTTCTAAGCACACTATTTCGATTACTCGCTGGATGTGC
>CAZDDY010000002.1:16866-20231 GCA_964504455.1 uncultured Candidatus Saccharibacteria bacterium
ATTCCGTGGTAGCTCAGCGGTAGAGCGGTCGCCTGTTAAGCGATTGGTCGCAGGTTCGATCCCTGCCCACGGAGCAAAAATGCTACAATTATTTACATGAAGAAAGTAATTCTTTTGAATATCCTCTAAGGTTTGGAGCCAAATTTGTTACAATATACTCATGCAAAAAGTAGCGACAAAAGTGTTTATCATTGCTTCGATCCTCTTTGGGGTATTCGGCATTATTATGATGCTTACTGGTGGACCTGATAAAGAAGGGCTAGTACAAAAATTATTCTTTTCAAGTATTTTCATAATACTGCCCTCTTTTGCACTCAGTGTTGCTGGTAAATACTTAAAAGAGTAATCACATGAGGCTCATTACGCTAAACACATGGGGTGGAAGAATACAAGCACCCTTGCTTGATTTTATAAAAAGAAACAAAGACATTGATATCTTTTGTTTTCAAGAAGTTAATAATAATGCCTCTGACGATATCGTAGACCCTGAGGAAGATAAGGATCTTTTTACTCACATACAAAACCTACTCCCAGAATTTACTGGATATTTTAGTCCGCAAGTTCCTGGCACAGGTCATGCTATTTTTATTAAAAAAGAACTAGGAGAAAGTAATATACACTATTACTCTATTTTAAAAGAAGAGGAAATAGTGAATATGCCAGACCCTTTCCCCAGAATTTTACAATCTGCACATATACAAAGTGCAAATATAAGTATATATAATTTTCATGGAGTGCCTAAAGCAGAGAAAAAAGACAATCCTGTACGCGACCTTCAGACAAAAAGAGTTGTAGAGATACTAAGTACCGATTCAAACCCCAAAATACTTGTTGGTGATTTTAATTTAAATCCTGACACAAAAGCGATAGCTACATTCGAATCATTTTTTACAAATCATATAAAAGAAAGTAGTTTTACCACAACAAGAAGCCGCTACTACAAAAAACTAAAAGACTTTCCCTTTGCAGATTATATTTTTACTTCAAAGGAAATAAGAGTATCTACGTTTGAAGTATTAGATGAAGAGATATCTGACCATTTGCCGTTATTACTTACATTTGAAACACCTTAAGAATTACTTACTTCATGTTCCTGTGTGAGCACCCAGCCCAACAACATGGGCGTCGTTTTCCTTTTGCAAGATCATTTACTGCACGTTTTATATGGTGAGCTCTTGTTTGAGCTTTCTTTACAGAAACAACCCAACAAATCCACTCATTTCGAGCAAGTGGGGTTATATCTTCCCATGTAACTTTCGACCTTGTATTAGAAAATATAAAATTCTTTAAATCTTTCGGAATTTTATGCATACATTTAAATTCTACTATATTCTGCTACAATGCCCCTATGTCCAAAACAAAATTTTACTTCGTCAGGCATGGAGAAACAGACAGAAATGCCTTGGGCAAGCTCCCAGGTAGAACAAACGATCCATTGAATGATCTTGGGAAAGCACAAGCAAAAGAGGTAGCAGATGCCATAAAAGAAGTAATTCACGTGGCAATCTCGTCCCCTCTTCTTCGTGCGCTTGAAACTAAAGAAATAATTTGTAATAAACTTTCTGGTGAAATAATTTCTGAAGATAGCGACGAAAGAATCTCTGAAGTAAACTTTGGTGAGCTTAAGGGAAAAACCTGGGAAGATGCTCCTGCCTACCATGGAGACGAGGACATAAAAGAAAAATACCGTTTACAGGAATATGATTTTACATCTCACGGTGGAGATTCTTTCGAGGTTGTTAAAGAAAGATTGTATAAGTTTATAGATGATATAAAAGAAAAGCACAGCGGAAAATCCATACTCGTAGTAACTCATGCTGGAGTTATTCGATGTTTGTACAAAGCAGAAAAAGAACACGCATTTGATCGTGCCCCAGGTCATGGAGAAGTACATATATTTGAATTTTAAGTATGAAAGAACTTTTGGGACTTATTGCTGTTTTACTTGGAATCATAGGAATTATTCCTTATGTAAAAGATATTTATAAAGGAAAAACAAAACCCCATCTTTTTTCTAATCTTATTTGGGCAGTTGTTACGACAATTGCCTTTTTTACACAAGTTGCAAAAGGTTCTGGCCCTGCTTCATGGACGACTCTTGTCATGGCACTTTTAACAATTTACATAACAATTCTTTGTTTTAAATACGGAACACAAGATGTCACAAAACTTGATACTTTTTTCTTAGCACTTGGCCTCCTTTCTATTGTTCCTTGGATTTTAACAAAAGACCCGACGATCTCAGTTGTTATTGCAACACTTATTGATGTATTTGGATTTATACCAACCATACGAAAGACATGGAAGGACCCAGGAAGTGAAACTCTCTTTACCTGGAATACAAATGTCTTGCGTCATGCGATCTCACTTTTTGCTATACGAAACTTTGTTTTAGCAACATACATATACCCTTTAGCCCTTTTGTGTATGAACATTCTGACAGTCTCAGCAATTATTTTTGGCAAAAGAAAAACGGCAAATTCTTAGTACTTTCAAAAAAAGACCAGAGAGAGTATACTAAGGTACTTATTATTTATTGAGTAATTAATCATGGCAAAACGAGGAGCAAGTATTGGTGCAAAAAAGATGGTTAGGCATGCACGAAAGACAAAAAAACGTCTTGAGATTAAAAAACAGATGCTTGAAGCACGAAAAACAAAGAAAAACGCCCATAGATCAAAAGGTGCATAGTCTTGACGAAAATAAAGATATATTATACTATAAGCTTACAAATCTATTTTTAGAAACTCGTCGTCTTCTCATTAATATACAATTTGTATTATCCACTAATCAATAAACTTTAATGAAAGGCACAATAAAAAAGCTTACAGATAAAGGTTTTGGTTTCATCACTGGTGAGGGCCTTGCGAAAGATTTATTCTTTCACACAAACGCACTCGTTGGTGTTACATTTGAAGAGCTTCGCGAAGGTGATGCTGTTACATTTGAAACTGAAAACACAGAAAAAGGCTTAAACGCTACAAACGTACAGCGCGCATAACTATTTTCTCCATCAATAAAAAATGCCCCTATTCTGGGGTATTTTTTATTATGTCCTTAAAATTGATTTTTTATTATTTTATGATATAATAGAGAGAGTGAAAGGATACGAAAAAGATCTCAAAGGTAGTCAGACGCTCGTTACGCTTGCGGATTTTATGTTGTCTTTTAATAAGAACATGCCAGCGAGCTTCCCTCGTGTGACAAAACCTCTCTTGCTTAAATTTAAAAAAACGCATGAAGCACTTTTTAAAAATGGTGATTTATGGTCTCTTGATCTTCATCGAAAAAAACTTATTGACTGGCTTCCAAGAAACTTAGAAAATGTTGTTACTGTACCTAAGAAATAGGCAAATGTTACAATA
>CAZDDY010000002.1:20331-44478 GCA_964504455.1 uncultured Candidatus Saccharibacteria bacterium
CCAAAGAAAAAAGAGGCATCTCAATAAAAATATGTTGATACGACTCCTGGGAAAATTACTCAATATTGCAATCCTGGTACTTATATTTGGAGGCCTATACTACTATCGAGAGCCTTTACTTCAGCTTGCTCAAAACAACTTTCAGATAGGTAAGGCATGCACAAAACCACTCACCTACTCCATTGGTACGTTTGATGAAAAATTTAACTTAACAAAAGAAGAATTCTTGAAAGAAATTGAAAGTGCAGAAAAACTATGGGAAACACCCCTTGGTTTGAATTTATATGAATACGAAGAAAGTGGTGGACAAATTACAGTAAACCTTATATATGACCATAGGCAAGAAGCAACAGACGAACTAAAAAAACTAGGAATTTTAATTGATAATGACCAAGCAAGCTATGATGCAATCAAAGAAAGACATACGGAACTTCTTGAAAAGCATGCACAAATTAAAAGAAGTATTGAGCAAAAAACTAATGCCTTTGAATCTGAAAAAAGTATATACGAAGCAGAAGTACGCTACTACAATGCACGAGGAGGGGCACCTGAGGCAAAATACAACGAATTGAACACGCAAAAAAAGATGCTTGATCAAAAGATTGCTGAAATAAATTCTCTTGTACAAGAGATAAACTCTCTTGTTAAAGAAATTAATACAAATGTCGGTCTTCTTAATCAGCTTGCAAAAAATCTAAACTTAAAAGTAAAAGACTATAACACCATTGGTTCTTCTGCTGGAAGTGAATTTAGAGAAGGTGAATACATTCAAGATGGATTTACAAGAAGTATCCACGTCTATCAGTTTAGTAACAAAAATCAGCTTATGCGTGTTATGGCACACGAGCTTGGTCATGCAGTTGGCCTTGACCACTTAGATAATCCTCATGCAATTATGTATTACTTAAATGAAGGTTCAAACGATACAGCCACTGGAGATGACATCGATGCCATGAAACTTTTGTGTGAAATATAAAAAGCATCCGGGTCAACCAGATGCTTTGATGTTTAAAAATCTTTTGCTGTATTTATTTTTTTGCCGGCCTCTCAGGCATAGGAAGAAGTTCTTTGTGATAACAAATTTCGCCCCAGGAATTATCACTCCGTTCTTTCATGAAAACGAGATGTCCTTTTTCAAAAGCTTCAGGAAACTTGAAGGCTATTTTATCGTCTATGTAATTTTCACCGGGTATCAGCGTTGTGGAGCCGGTTGCAGACGCTAATTCATCCTCTGTAAGTTCAGTAACAAGGAGAAAATCTCCTGGTTTTTTTCCTGATTGGTCATCAAAAGTTGCTTCATAGACCGTCTCAAACGGCCTTTTGACATCGCAGAGAAACCAGTAAAGAAAAGCTGTATTTGTAATGGTATTGCCAGATATAAGAGCAAAACAATTCATAAAATGTATTTAGGTTATTTATTTTTCGAGTATGTCCCCTTGAGAGTACAAATAATAAACCCTGTTGTCAACAAAAAAATACCCGCTCTTGTAGCGGGTATTTTTTATAATCTCTTAGTCTAGTTTTGCTAAAGGATTCTTGTTGAAATCAATCAAAGTCGGAACTGGGAGATTAAGGTCTGGACACATGATATTGTTTATCAAACGTTGGGTCGTAAGATACACAATTCCTGTTGGTTCAACGATTCCCCATGGACCAAGTACATCACTCATGTGTTTCTTTTGGAAACGAATAACTGCTTGATATGTCAGTGGACCATAGACACCTGTAACTGGAAGTTTTTCTCCTTCATATTCATTTAAGAATTGTTGGAGTTTCTTTACTGCTTCTACGTCATTCTTGTATCCAAGTCGGATAAATTTATCAAGATAAATTCCACATGTTGTGGTTGCGCCCAAGACTTGTCCTGCAGGACCTCCTGCTGTTCCTCCAAATGAAGTCGGCACAACACCTCCTCCACCACCTGAACCATCTGTTTCGCTATTATCTTCCCCACTTTCACAACCTGGATCGCCACCTGAGAAATCAATCTTACCATCACCGTCGTTATCCTTGCCATCTGAACAAGCAAATGATGTGAATTCTTGAATCGTAGGTTCAAAGTCGTAAGTTTCAGTATGCGTATTTATACCTGATTGAATACCGATAACGAATTTATCAACATTAGCAGTAAATGTACTTCCACTACCAGCCTTAAATAGTGTTGTTCCGGTAAACGCTCCATTATCACGAATGCCTCCGTTTGGTGCATATGAAAGGATTTCTGTCCAAGTACACGGTGTTGCGATAGAACATCCCGAGTTAGCAGCCTGTGTTGCATTACTAAACCACCAGTTTCCATTTCCACCTGACTCACTGTTATCCATTGGATTCCAAGTTTGCCACACACCATCGGTAATTGTATGGGTGTAATAAGGTTCGTATACGAGACGACCTTTAAATGTATTATCTGCATCGGTTCTATCATTGTCGAATTCAAATTGAAGAGCCGGAAGCGCAACTCCTGATGTACCACGATATGTGCTGTATGCAAGGCTTACAATTTTATCAAGTCGAGTACCTTTTAGATCCCACATGCCTAAAACTTCACCCTGGTTATTTGCGGTCAAAACAAATTCTGCGCTACCTACACCAAGTGGCTGGCCGGTTGGACCAAAAACCATAGCTCCGGTTTGTCCACTATTTGTATTTTCAGGAAAGAAAACCCACCCGTTCATATTGTTTGGATTTACTACTGTTGTATGAAAAGTGTTTTCGCCTTCTTCATCTTCAGTCATTTTATTGTATGCAACACAATGTGCGGTTTCTCCTGCTTCAACAAATGTTAGTTCTTGATTGTCATTATTATTTGGATTTGTATCACCATCTCCTTCACAATAAAGACCAAGGATTTCTGAGTGGCCAAGTTTTTCGTTATCACTATCAGTTTCAACTACAAGATAGCGACCAAATGCTGGAAGACTTGGAATAATAAGTATGCCCCCTTCACTTGTTTGTCCACCTGGAATTGGTTCAAGGGATAACTCTGGGTATGGCCCATTAGCATCTTCTTGTTCACCATGTACATATCCAAAGTATGCACCACCATCTTCAATACAACCTTCCGGCGCCTCACCGCCTACACCATTATCGATACGATTTACAAGTGTATTTGCAGGACAAATATATTTTTTAATTTCGATAGAACCAGTGAGAGACTCTTCGGTGTCATTTGGCACAAATGTATTTGTGATTGTACACTGTGCATCATCTCCATCATCAAGTGTAATCACTCCTTGGAGTTGGTCTTGCAGTGCTTCAATTTTAGCATTGATATCTTCTATGAGATTTTCTCGATAACCATTATGCGGACTATCAGGATCACCAGCAATTGCGTCTTGTAAAGAATGTTTCTTTAGAAGCCAATCTTGAATTTTAGCTATAGTTTCATTATATAATTCTTCATTATCTGCTTTACATGCACCTGAAAAACTAGGAATATAGTCTGGATGACCATCTTCAGATACAACATAGAGCCCTGGATTTACTTCTATTGTTTCTCCAGAAGTTATTAGAGCATCTCCAAGATAGAGTGGGAATGAAGCAGACGACATTTCACCACCAACAACCTGCTTTGTAACTGTAATAGTTGTCTCTTCGTTTTCATCACTTCCTGGATCACATGTAAGTGATACATCATCAAGATAACCACCATAACTATTATCGGTATCGATATCTCTAAATTCAATTTTCGTTGTAGAACTATCTGCAACAAATGTTCGTGTTTCGGAAGTCCAGTTTGTATTTGATCCACCAAGTGCTGTCAAAACTGCACCAAGGAGTGTACCGTTTGCGCGTGCTTCGATCATGTTTGTTCCAGATTCAGAGCCTGGTCGTGGAGAATATTTGAATTTAAGATGATATGTTTTTCCAGGAATAGTTGCTATATCTTGCCAGATTTTTACAGGATGATCACCATCAAGTTCTGCATGCTGTCCACCTTCTGCAGGATCTCCTGCAACATGATCTTGGATTTCAAGACCAAGTCGGCCTCCTGAAGGGACTACTACCCAGTCTACAAGCCATCCCAAGACTGAACTTGGGTTGAGAACTATATCTTGTACAATATCCCAAGAATTTGTTGCGAGATCTGGATTTTCAAAACCTCCATTTTGCAAAAGATTAACTCGAGGATTACATGCGAGTGGTTCTTCATCATCACTACAGATATTTTCTGAATCAAGACTAAGTGTTCCTCCCCATGATCCAAGAAGACCTCCATTACATCCACCAACAGTTCCTTCTGCTTTAAGACTTATAGTGTGTACTCCTGGGGCTAAGTTCAAATCATTAAAGAGTTGTGCGCTCATTTGACCAACATTGTTGTATCCAAGATATGGAGTTGTTCCGACAAGAACGTTATCTACATATGTATGTATGCGCACTGATGAACAGTGATTTGGATGTACGTCATATGTTGCATCAACAGTACCAGCTGTCTCTACTGTAATTACTTTATCGTAATTTGTTGCACAGAGCTGGCCGCCTTCTGGAGAATTACACGTCACCATGAATTGGTCCTCGGTATTCTCAACGCACTGTGGACCTTCTATTTCAGGAACATTGAAGGCAACACAGTAGTAGTCTTCACCTGCCTCTACATTATTAATCCACTCCCAGTTGTCGTAGAACCAAATATTGTTGTTACAGTACATTTCTGCTGAGACTGGATCATCGTGGCTCTGACCAGTAAATGGAATGTATCCTGGCTTAAATTGTTCACGAACCCAGATTCTATCTTCAGTAGGAATATTTGCTGGAGAACTTGTTGTAAATGAATTCCAACCAGATCCTCCTACTTCAATTTCATCTCCTGGATTACCAACACCATCAAGAGACCACTCAAATGTCCATGGCTCTTCGTGACAATTTCCGTGTTGTACCAAAAATTCCGTCGCGGTAGTTGCAGTAATCAGAGGAACACCTGCTGCTGACCAGTTTGGGAGATCGGTTTCGTTGTCACACACTATTTTTGTAGCGTGAAGTGTTGCAGTATTTTCTTCAGGAATCTTTTTGTTTTTTACTGTGAATTTATTTGTGAGCTGATACGCTTGCACAGTTCCATTTTCATTTGGAAGTGACATAAGCTCCCAGCCATCCTGCATAATTTCACCCACGGTGTAATTTCCATAAGGAACACCGGTAAAATTCACACATCCATTTTCTCCGGTAATACCTGCATATCCTTTATTAAGATCAACTGAAAGAGTGCCAATATTGTCTCCAAACCAGCCCTCATTTTGTACACCACCTGTACCATCATAAATTCTAAAGTTTGCAGGAGCATTTGATCCTTGGATAAACGACTGTGCGTACGTATGTAGTGAGTTATATGCCCCCCAGTTTGAGTTTGGATCAAAAGCATTATTTATTTGGAGCTCGAGGATATCTGTACTATATCCAGTATAACCATCCATTTGTGTTGCCCAAGCATCAGTTGTTGAGTACTCAGCATCGACTGGATTTGCACCACCTTGGTTTAACCATGTGCCTACTACTTTCGCTAAGTAAGAAACACCAGAGACGAGAGGATTTGAATTTATACCTGCAGATGTGTTTGTTGGAACCAAAAGATCATTTTGTACTTCTTCACCAGAGAGTGTAAGAGTCCATCCTGAAAGTGGTTGATTGTTTTCATCAACCTTACAAAGTTCTACACTTACAAATTCTGGAACACATTCGCTTTGATCATTTTGATTTTTAATAATGTAGCCTTGTGGTGGTACAGTCTGTAGCCCTTCTATATTTTTACAAACATCAATAAGTTCTACGTTGAAGGCAACACAGTGATATGTTTGTCCTCCTTGTGGTGAGCTTATGTAGTCGAAATTGTCATAATTTAAAACGTCAGTATCACAATACATTTCAGCTGAAACATCATTCCATCCATCTTCTCCACTTGTATCACCACTAAATGGGAGATAGTTTGGCTTCATCTCTTCGCGAACCCAAACTGTTGAAGTATTTGCTGGCACACTAACTGTTGCAACACCATTTACATTTGTCGGTGAACTAAAATTAGTCCATCCTGCATCAGCATCATTATCTCCAGTATTTTCAGTATATGTTGGTGACCATTCAAATACCCAATCTGGCTCGAGTCGGCAGTTGCCACCACTTTCACTTACAAAACTTGTTGCGGTTGTGCTTGTTATATTTGGACCACCTGCTCCCCAGTTTGGAAGATCTTCTTCACTGTCACAGACAATTTTTGTCGCAGAAATAGTTGCTGTGTCAGAAATACAATCATTACCTTCTTTATGATAACCCTCTGGGACTGTGCCTTGCCATCCTTGTATATTTGGACAAACATCCGGCACGTCGTTATTTGTTATTTTACAAGTCTTAGTCTCTCCTGGGCCAATATTTATGTTTGAACACTTGTCATAAGTTGTCGTATATCCTGGAGCATTTACCTCAACTACATTATAGACACCTGGAGTAACTGTAATATTATTTTTTCCATCACCTTCAAAAGCTGTCGCGGGACCGCCATTTACTTGGAATGAAAAACTAGAAGCTCCTTGTGAACCTCCGCTGTTATTTATAACCTTCTTCTCAACAATAAGAGTTGCTGGAAGCGGTGTTCCTTCAAGAGAAACTCCATCTACACGAAACGCCTCATCACCTGCAGAGACAACTCCTCGAAAACGAAGAAAAAATTCTTCGTCATTGAGTGTTCCAGGAAGTGAAAGAGCTTGGAGCGAGCTCCAAGCAGTTGTATTTGCATCATTATCATCAAGTTCGTGACTTGTGATGAGAGACCACTGGTTATCAGCGGATTCACATGAGCCATTTTTAATATACTCAACTCTTCCAGTATCAGAATTATTTTCAGCATCTGAATCACCTCTCCAGTAATATTTCAAAACAAGTGATGTATATCCTTCTGCATCAATTTCCTGGCAGATCCATCCACTGCCATCGTTACCATCATTGTAACGACCTATTTTAGCAAAACGACCCCCGTCTGGGCTTGCTGAATCATCTCCAGATGAAGGATCTTTTCCAAGAGTTGAGGAATCGCTTTCAGATCCTTTTTCCTCCCAATCTGAAATATTTTTCCAATCTGACCCAGATGCGTCTGTCCCATTTGTAAATGAACCATTGGCAACGGGCACTACGGCAGCTTGCAAAACTTTCGGAACAAAAAAAGGCACTATCAAAGAAAAAATTAGTGCGAATGTTGTGACTCCAGAAAAGAATTTCGACGGCCAAGAATTTCTATTAAACATTTTTATTAATGTCATAATTTTACTATTAAAATAATTATTTATAAGGACGACGGAAACACAAAAATAGATCAATGCCATTTCCCTGCGACTAGAATAGAAATGGATCTTTTAGACCTTTGTATCAACTATATACTTACTTGACAGTATAGCAAGAAATATGTGGATTTCGTGTGAATAAGAAAAACACATCTTTTTAAGCTACAAAAAGACGAAAGATGCACCAAAAACGTTTACAAACAAAATATATAATCCTGCCATAAGAACAAGAACAGTAATACCTGAAACTATACTAGGCATGTGCTGGTGTTCAATCTCAATAAAAATATGCAGAAGGATCGCAAGTAAAATCAAAGCACTTAAGGCAAGGTAAACCTGCATCATTAGTCTCGATGGTGTTAAGAAAAATTTATCGAGCCAAGAAATACGAGCTGGTTCTGCTGGAGTTGACACAACAGCAGGAATAAGATTTTCATCAAGTGCTTTAAACTCTTGAGAAACAGGTGTATCAGAGACAACTTCAATTTTTTCATTTAATCCTTGTGTCACATCTGATGCTGTCTCACTTTTCACAATACCAGATTGAGTAGATACTACTTCTTTAGCTTTCTCTGTTTTGTTGGGTATTTTGGATGGTTCAGTTTTTGTTTGTGTAAACTGCGCTGGTGCACCGAAAAGCTGTACAACAAAAATAGTTGGATTGCCATTATATATACCATTTGAGGTTGCAATGCCGATTTCTTTAAAGTTTTGACCCAATATATTTGCTCTGTGTCCAGGACTGTTCATCCAGGCAACTTCAACATCATGAGAGCTGGAAAAATTTACTGCAAGGTTCTCGCCTGCATGCAAGAAGGTATATCCGGCTTTTTTAAACCAGTGCCAAGGTGTTATCCCTTGGGGACTCACATGGGCAAAATAACCATATGTAGACATGTCGTTTGCCTTCATTGAAGCTGCTGTAATAAGCTTACTGTTTGTAGAAAGCGCATTAAGATTATTTTGTGCACGATCCTGATTTGTAAGTTGTACTAGAGTATCAGGCAAAATAATCTGGGCTAATCCAGAAGTATCCGCAAGTGATTTCATTGTAAAAGATCCAGCAAAAACTACCACAACTAAAAAGACAAGGAAGTTAATCGAACGACGTCTTAAGAAGTGTGGTTTGTATTCGTTTGTGTGATGCGGAATGAAATATTTATGGAGGGTCTTTCGCATATGTATATTATAAAATAAAAAAACTACTGTGTCAAAAGCTACTTTTTTCTCTTTGTTTTACTTCTTTTAAAGAAAAGGAGTCTAAAAAGAAAACTCTCTCGCACTTCTTCAATCATTTCTTTTGCGTCTTGGGAAAGCTCCCCTGCTGTTGATTCAATCTGTTTTAGGATTTGATTACACAGATGGAAAAATCGCATCAACTGTATAGATAGCAAAATAAAGAAAATAATAAAAATCGTAACGGCAATAGTACTTACGAAAAAGAAAATATCCGCTTTCATAATAGTTTCCATATACCTACTATAACAGAATCAAAGAATGCTACACTGTGTATATGTTTGGGCTCACTCAGGAAGAAGAATACCTCTTTAAAAAGCTCTCCTCCCCCGCGCGTATTCAAGACTTTCTAGATACACTCCCTATAAACAAAGAACGAAATGGTGATACGTGTTCTTCGCCTCGCAAAGCATTGAGACGAGGAACAATACATTGCATTGAAGGTGCATTTTTAGCTGCATCGATACTATGGTATCACGGAGAAAAACCACTATTACTTGATTTGAAAAGTAGTGCTCATGATTTCGATCATGTAGTTGCGCTTTTTAAAAAAAATGGTCTCTGGGGTGCAATTTCAAAAACAAATCACGCCGTGTTGCGTTACCGAGAGCCGGTATATAAAAGTGTACGTGAACTTGCCCTCTCATACTTTCACGAGTACTTTACACACACTGGGGAAAAAACGTTACGGAGTTTTTCTAAGCCTTTTAATTTAAGAAAATTTGGAACAAGCTGGATAACAAGTGAAGATGAGCTTTGGGATATTGGTGCGAAACTTGATGACTTTCCTCATATTAAAATTATTAATGATTTCTCTACGAAAAACCTAAGGCGTGCTGATAAAATCGAGATACAAGCTGGAAAACTAACAGAATATTAAGATTCTTTTTTTTCTTCAAATAAAAGACAGGTTGAATTTAAACAATAATGTTTACCTGTTTTTGCCTCCTTGTCATCAAACACATGTCCCAGATGAGAACCACACACAGCACAAACTATCTCTGTACGATGCATACCCAAAGAATGGTCATCAAGATACCTAATAGCTCCTGGAAGCGCCTCATCAAAGGACGGCCACCCCACTAAACCTGGGGTTTTTGTTTCGTATTTTGTATCTGAAGCAAAGAGCTGATTACCACATACCTTGCACTGATACATTCCTTCTCGGTTCTCATACAACAAGTCTCCTGAGTGTGGAGGCTCGGTGCCCTTTTCTCGAAGCACATGATACTCTTCTTGTGTGAGTTTCTCTCTTAACTCTTCTTCAGTTGGAATAATATACTCATTCATACCTATAGTGATTTTAGCAAACTTCCAAATTCTTTTTGAACTTTTTCTAATTTTGGATTAATTACCAGCTGACAATAAGTTTTATTTTTGTTTTGAGCATAATAGTCGCGATGTTCTTTTTCCGCTGGGTAAAAAATTGGTAGAGGTAAAAGTTCAGTAACAATAGATTCACCTTCATGATGTGAACTATTTATAGATGCAATGAAATTTTCTGCTTCCCTATACTGATCATCAGTTTCGTAAAAAACAACTGAACGATATTGTGTTCCAACATCATTCCCTTGCCTATTTAAGGTCGTCGGATCATGAGAAGCGAAAAAAACTGTCAATAAATCTCTAAAATTAACTTGTGATGGATCATATTCAACCTTCGCAACCTCAGCATGTCCTGTGTCACCAGTAAGAACACTATAATAGGTTGGGTCAGTTGTGTGACCCCCTGCGTAGCCTGGCATAACTGAAACGACCCCTTTAATCATTTTAAATACAGCTTCTGTACACCAAAAACATCCTCCACCAAATAATACTTGTCGTCTTTCTTGCATACTTGTTCTATTATACAAAATAAATTAACTACTTGGCAGAAAAATTTGTGGGTATATACTTTACCTGACACTGCTATCTTTTGAGCCTATACTCATCTGATGGCGCTTTAAAACCAAAAATCAATAGATATGAAACAGCTAGTAATTTTATCAGACTCTGAACTAATCAGCTTATTTTTTTCTGGAAACGAAGAGGCTTTTAGTGCTTTAATCGAAAAACATCGTTACTATTTACTAAAAGCAATACTAAGTTCCTGCCACAACTGCGACCAGGTAAAGCTTTCAGAAATTCAACAAATCACATACATAAAAGCTCTGACTGCACTAAGAGAAAATCGTTACCTTGAAGAATCAAACTTTGCTGCCTGGATTTCAAGGATAGCTATCAATGTTTGCATTGATCTAGGCCGCGAAGAAAAAAGGAGTAAAGTGATTTACAAACCTGAAGAGACATTCTTTGGATTACCAGGGCCAAAGAGCCTAAATTCTGAAGAAAGTATGGTTATGAAAGAATTATACATCTTCCTTAAACAATGCATTGAAGAACTCGAACCATGCCAGAGAGAAGTAGTACTACTTAGAATGCACGGCTTCAAATTCATTCAAATCGCTGAAATGCAACAAAAAACCATAAATACGGTGCAAGGAGCAATGCGCTACGCAAGAAAAAATATTGCGAAGAAGTTGTTAAGCGAATACAGTGAGTATATTCCTCACTATCTAAGAAAAACAGTTGCTGCGTAATAAAACCTACTTAGCACAAACCCTGGCCATCCCGGGGTTTTTTATTTATACTCTTTTCTAGTATGACAAAAACTTTAGATAAAAGCTTTTATAAAACAAAAAAAGGAAGTTCTGGTATTGGACTTTTTGCAATCAAGAAAATACCGAAAGGTAAAATGATTATTGAGTACAAAGGTATCAAAAAAGCTGACAAAGAAGTTGAGCACAACCTTACGCAATACCTTTTCAATCTTGATAATGGATATACTCTTGATGGTTCACCTAGATGGAATACTGCCAGATATATAAATCACTCATGTATTCCTAATGCGGAAGCGTGGCTTATTGGCAACAAACCATATATAAAATCAATCAAAAATATAGAGCCAGGAGAAGAAATTACATACGATTATGGTAAAGAATTTTTCAATGCATACATCAAACCTAAGGGATGCAACTGTCCAAAACACAAAAAGGCTAAAAAATAAGACTGGTTGCTTAAAACCCGGGAAAATGATAGAGTAGTTGTTATGAGTATCAACGCTCAGGCCATTCAAGTAATTCAGCTTAGCCTATCACTTATTGTCATATTCTTAGTGACTATTCAGCAATCTGAAGCAAGTCTCGGCTCCATCTCTGGAGGAGACACTACTATAACTCACCACACAAGGCGAGGCTTTGAGAAGTTTTTGTTCATTATGACTATTGTACTTGGCATCGCACTTTTGCTTGTATCAGTTATGCGTGTCATTCTCGGATAGTCTTTTTCATTACCTAGTATTTACATTATGGAGAATAAACAAATGCAGAAAGGGCTGTTTGGCCGTTTTGCGACAAACATCTTAAACATTCAAAAGACGTTTTCAAGGCGTGAATGGATAGTTTATTATATTGCGGTTAGTGTACTTATTATTAGCACCATATCGCTTGTATTTACCTTAAATCATAAAAGTAAAGTTGCTATTCCCTACAGAGGTGGTTCATATACTGAAGGGATTATTGGAACACCTCGGTTTATTAATCCTGTGCTTGCACTTACTGATGCGGACAGAGATTTAATAGCACTTATTTATAGTGGCTTAATGCGACGAACCCCAGAAGGTATGCTTATTCCTGATTTGGCAGAAAGCTATGAAATATCAGAAGATGGAAAAACATACACCTTCGTTATTCGAGAAGATGCAGAATTCCATGATGGAAGAAATGTCACCTCACACGATATTTCTTACACTGTATCAATGATTCAAAATCCCGATGTAAAAAGTCCAAAAAGAGTTGCGTGGGAAGGCGTATCTGTTGAAACACCAGATGATAGAACTGTTATTTTTAAATTAAAGGAAGCGTATGGTGCATTTTTAGAAACAGCAACTGTTGGAATTTTACCTTCTCATCTTCTTGAGGGAGTGACTACAGAACAATTTAATTTTATTGACCTCAACATTCAACCGGTTGGATCAGGTCCGTATAAAATAAACAAAGTAAAAAAGAACGACTCAGGTGTCCCGGTAAGCTATGACCTAATTGGTTATAAGAAGAACACACTGGGAGAACCCTACATAAAAAAATTCTATGTTCGTTTTTTTGCAAATGAAGGAGAGGTAGCAAGTGCGCTTAAAAACAAAACTCTTGATGGAGCAGGATCTCTGTCTCCAGACACAGTCTCAGAAAATAAATTTGATACGACTATTCCCTTTGGATTACCTCGACTCTTTGCACTCTTTTTAAACCAAAATGAACAACCAATTTTCCGAGAACAAGCGGTTGTTGAAGCTCTCGGAAAAGCCCTCGATAGACACAGGATCATCAACCACGCGCTTTATGGCCTTGCTACCCCTGCATACACCCCAGTGCCCCAAGTTCTTTCTGGTGGAGAATTTATTGAAGCCACAGAGGAAGAACAGACTCCAAACTTAGAGGAAGCAAGTAAGATTCTAGAAAATGCCGGTTGGAAAAAAAATAGCGAAGGTATATGGGAAAAAAAGAAAGTCGGAACGCTTACATTTTCAATTGCCACAAGTGATACGCCCGAGCTAACAAGAGCCGTGGACGAAATCAAAACACAGATAGAAAATTTTGGGGGTCAAGTACATATTCTTGTTTCAAATGTTGGTACTTTAAACCAAGAAGTTATCAGACCAAGAAAATTTGATGCAGTCTTTTTCGGGCAAGTTGTTGCAGACCAAAGTGATTTATTTGGCTTCTGGCATTCATCACAAAGAACTGACCCAGGAGTAAATATTACTGGATACGCAAATCAAAAAATTGATACGATTTTAGAAAAACTACTTATTGCAAAATCGTACGAAGATCAAGAAACACTTATTAAAAATTTTGTTGGGACAATTCAAAAAGATATACCTGCTATCTTTGTATACTCCCCTCAATATCTATATGTCGAAAACAAAAAAGTATTTAACAGAACATTTAACATTAGAGCCAACAATGCGGACCGATTCCAGAATGTACACAACTGGTATGTTGAAACGCAAAACGTTTGGCCATTATTCACTAGATAATTATGCCTAGAACACCAAAACCAAAAAAAACCCCTCTTTCAGCATTACTTGAATCATTAAAAGACGAATCAGTAATCCCAGAAAGAAAAATAGTTGGGTCTCATCATAGAGGCGCAACTCAAAGTAGCAGTCACTTTAAACGACCACTCCCGCATGCAAAAAGTGGTACTTCACACGCAACGCACCATAGTAAAAATCGTCCTTCTTCAGGAAGGTTTTCCTCACATGGAGGAGCAAATTCTGGTACGCGACCTACACGACCAACAAAGACATTTCAATACCAAGAATTCCACGACAAAGGTAGAAAAACAACACCACAAACAAATAAGAACATTGTATTTGCTCCACCAGCACCTGGCACTATCCGTGTCATTCCACTTGGGGGTGTTGAAGAAATAGGAAGAAATATGACTGTGATTGAAACTACTGACGATATCATTGTTATTGATGCTGGAATGCAGTTTAGGACAGACGACACGCCTGGAATTGATTACATGATTCCGAATACCACATACCTCGAGGAAAGAAAAGATAAGATACGAGCAATGATTGTCACGCACGGTCACTTAGATCACATAGGTGGCATTCCAATTGTTATGGATCGTATAGGAAACCCGCCGATTTACTCAAGAAACCTTTCAATCTTGATGATGCAAAAAAGGCAGGCTGAATTCCCTCACCTTCCACCACTAAACCTAAAGGCTGTTGAAAAAAATTCAACATTAACTCTCGGTAATATGAAAATTCGGTTCTTTGGTGTAACACACACTATTCCGGATTCAATGGGTATTATTATTGAAACTCCATATGGTGCAATTGTTACCCCTGGGGATTATAAACTTGATCAAATTGATGGAGTGGTAAGTGATGAAGAAGAAAAAGAGTACAAAATCTTTGATGATATGAACGTCTTACTTTTAATGACAGACTCAACGAATATCGAAAATGAAGGATTCGCTCTGCCAGAAATAAAAGTACACCAAGGACTAGAAAATCTCCTGAAAAAGATCACGGGCGGGAGAATCATTATTGCGGCATTTGCCTCACACCTAACAAGACTTATGCATGTTATAAAAACTGCAGAAGCAATGGGTAAGAAAGTTGTGCTCGATGGACGCTCAATGAAAGCAAACATTGAAGTGGTTATTGAAGCAGGGCTTTTTACTCCTAAAAAAGACACGATTATTCCGATTGAAGAAGTCGATAAATATCCACCAAACAAAATCCTTATTCTTATGACTGGCGCCCAAGGTGAAGAGTTTGCAGCCTTAAATAGAGCAGCAAATAAGACTCACCGAAAGTTTAGCCTCAAGAAGGGTGACACGATTATTCTTTCTGCTTCTATTATTCCGGGAAATGAAAAATCTGTTCAAAAGACAAAAGATGGCATAGCTCGACAAGGAGTTCGTATTATCAGTTACAGAACTCCAGGTGAAGATTTTGTGCACGCAACAGGACATGGAAATAAGGAGGATGTTAAGTGGCTCCACAAGAAAACCCATGCTAAGTTTTTTATTCCTATTCATGGACACCACTACCACCTCCAATTACATAAAGAACTAGCAATGGAGCTTGGGATGCCTGAAGAAAATATTGTTGTTCCAGATAATGGAAATATAATCGAAATAATTGAAAATGGAACAAAAATAGTAACACGCAAAGATAAAGTCCCAGCAAACCCGATGATCGTCGATGGATTCTCGGTTGGTGATGAGCAAGATGTTGTTATTCGAGACCGCCAACTTCTCTCAGAAGACGGCATGTTTGTTATTGTTGCAACACTTGATAGTAAATCTGGAAAATTAGTAAAATCACCCGACATCATTTCTCGAGGATTTGTGTATCTCAAAGAATCTCAAGAACTTCTACGTGAAGCACGAAACATCATCAAGCGCACTACAGAAAAATATGGGTCACGCATAGAAACAATGAATAATGATCTTGTTAAAAATGAAATCGGTGAACAATTATCTCGATTCCTGTTTCAAAAAACTGCGAAACGTCCTCTTATTATCCCTGTTCTTGTCGTCGTGTAAAATATGCTTCGAAAAGTTTACACTGCAAGCTTTATATTTGCCTTCACCTTAGGCTTGGCTGCGTATATAAATTCTTCGTTTCTTGAACAAAGTATTGGACCAAAAAATGTTGGGATACTTTTTTCAGTTTCGTCCCTTTTGGCAGTATTATCCTTGGAAACTCTTCCCTTTCTTTTAACAAGATTTGGTAACAGGAAAATCACTACTTGGGCATTTATTGTATCGATAATTGGATTTATCCTTATTTTACTTTTCCCGCACATACCAATTCTTATATGGTCTGCATTTCTTTTGATATTGCCTACAAACTACATCATCACATATTGTTTTGATATCTTTTCCGAGCATTATCAAAAGAAAGAAGGTGCCGGAAAAGTTAGAGGATCCTATCTAAGTATTTCTAATTTAGCTTGGCTCTGTGCACCATTTTTGGCGGGAGTATTGATTGGTTCATATGGATTCTTTGTGCTTTTCGGCCTTATTACACTTGTAAGATTGGTTGGGCTTATGTACGAACTACGCTCTTTTAAAGACTATAGTGACTCACCATATCTAAAAGAATCACCGTTTTTGTCCATAAAGCACGTCTTTGCAAATAAAAATGTAGCGCTTATTTCTATTGCAAACTTCTCTTTACAACTTTTTTATACATGGATGGTTATATTTACTCCATTGTATTTGCAAAGTGTTTTTGGGTTCTCGTATGCAATTTTAGGTATTATTTTTACTATTATGCTTGTACCTTTTGTCATTCTGCAATACCCTCTTGGAACGATTGCGGACAAATTCTTAGGAGAAAAAGAACTTTTGACGTTCGGATTCTTAATAATGGCTGGAGCAACTTTTGTTTTTGGTAGACTTGATACATCGAGCATTATTGTCATTTCTCTTGTACTATTTGCAACACGTATTGGAGCTGCAACTGTTGAGGTTATGAGTGAGTCATACTTTTTTTCAAAAATAAAAGAAAGTAATATTGGATCACTTTCTTTTTTTAGATTACTGCCGGCACTTGCATATATTGTTGGGCCAATCACTGGATCATTTATTGTACAAAGTGTTGGATACCGCGGACTATTTACTGTACTTTCTGTTATTTTAATAACTGTAATGTTCTTTTCTCAAGAAATAAAAGACACAAAATAATTAACTTTGTGTTAGCTCCTTAAAAGCTCTTTTTGCTGTGTCGAGATATTTATAAATCTGATCTGGATGTGCCTCAACAAGAGGCATATAATTCTCTTCAAAAAATAATTCAAATGTTGGGTCAGTAAGATCACTTTCAAAAAATGCCTCGAACTCATCCTCAGTACTCTTCGGTTTTATTGAGCTAATTTTTTCAGCATGAGAAAGAATACGAATAATCTCTCCCGGAGAAAAATTTTTCTTTAACTCTGGTACTGTTGTCATACCTTGAACTAAATGCACCGCTGCATCATGTAGTACATTTCCTTTCTCCTCTATTTTTATCTTGCTCATTTTTTTGTTAAATAGACTCTGGAGCTGCTGTTAAGGTAAGGGTAACATTTTTTTGTACACCACCTGAAAGAACTGTAAATATTACTTTTTGTCCAATATTTTTTTGTCTAATAATATAAGAAAAGCTTCGTGCTTCAGTAATTTTCTCTCCATCAATTGAAAGGATGATATCACCATCTTGTATTCCAGCAAGTTGTGCAGGTGATCCCGCAACCACACCAGAGACTCCCTTAGCTGGTCCTTTCACCCAGATGCCGTAATCAACGCTAAGATTATTTTGTTTTTGAATCGATGCTGTTATTTGCACGTAATGAATACCCACAAACGGTCTCACAATTTTCCCAGTATTTTTTACAGATTCAATAGCACTTTTAACTACATTTATTGGCAAGGCAAAACCAATATTTTGAGATCCTTGTGCAACAGCTACATTAACACCGATAACTTCTCCATATAGATTAAGGAGTGGCCCACCAGAATTGCCAGGGTTAATTGCTGTATCAGTTTGAATAAGCTCATCTAGTTGTTCAAACACTCCTGCATTATTTCCTGCAGTAACTGAGCGTGACAATCCAGATATCACGCCAACAGAGACTGAATTTTGGAATTCTGCAAGTGCATTACCTATGGCTATAACACTTTGTCCTAGTTTAAGAGTACTAGAATCACCAAGCTCAAGCGTAGGAAAATTATTTCCTTCTATTTTTATAAGTGCAATATCAAGAACTGGATCTCGAGCAACAACAACAGCTGTATAGGTCTTACCTTCTTTTGTTTTTACAGAAAACTCAGCATTGATATCACTAACAACATGTTTATTTGTTGCAATCAATCCATCGCGTGATACAAAAAATCCTGATCCTCCCCCTACTACTTGTTTTTCAGCTCCATTTTGACGAAGCTGTGGTACAAAAAAGAAACCAAACGGATCAAGTTGCTGAGAGTATTGTTCATATTTTGGTACTATCTTTGAAACAGAAATTGCAACGACTGCTGGATCAGCTTTATTAACTGCTTCTTCGACACTTAGTTCTTTTCTACCTATACTCTTTTCTGAAACAAGCTGTAATGTAGCATTTTCTCCATTCTGCATGACAACGGGCACAGTATCTCTTTGTGCAAGTTCCCTTTGAAATGTAGGCAAGAAAAGACTAACTATTTCTGACTTTAGAAGCCAACCGAGTGTCGTAAGGAACGCAATCGTTACAAATGTAGAAACAACAGACACACGAGCAACATGCTTAAAGAAAGAACGTGTTGTAACGTGCTCTTTTTCTAAATCTGTTATGAGTAAATCTTCTTCATGTGTTTCTTTTTCACGCATATGATGATTATACCAAATTTATGAAAGGGTAAACTCATTTATATTCCCGCTCAAAAAACCTTCAGAAATAAGGTTTTTTATGACATTCCGGGTGCGCCCTTTCGTAAAATTTTTTGTGGCAACACTAAGAGAACGAAAAGAAACAGCTTCCTTTTTCTTTCTATTAATCATATATCTGATAATTCTGCCTCGTAGTTCACGATTGGAACCCTTAAATGTTGTTTGTCTTGTATGTTGTGAACTTTTTTGGGAAAAATTACCTATAGTTTTTTTTATATATGACCCGTAATCCATCAACGCATAAAACCACTCTCGTGAAGACTCTGGAACTCTTGATTTTACAATAAAAGGTAGGAGCTCAGCATCAGAGACTTTCTTTTGATTTTTAAAAAAATGATGAATATAAACCGTTCTAATATTTGTCTCAAGACATATTTCATCTTTGTTATAAATGAAGATCAAAAGAGCACTTGCTATATATGGACCTACCCCTGGGAGAGCAAGTAGTTTCTCTTTTTTATCAGGAATTTTTCCAAAAAAGTTATTTATGATAATTTGTGCGGTCTTGTGAAGAAACAGTGCCCTTCGATTGTATCCTAAGCCTGACCACTCCTTAAGAACGCTTGATTGTTTTGCAGAAGCAAGTTTTTTAAGTGTTGGAAACTTCTTCAAAAATACTTTGTATTTTGGTAGCACTCTATCAACTTGAGTCTGTTGAAGCATAAATTCTGATACAAGTACATGATAAGGATTAATCTTTCCTTCTCTCCAAGGCAGAATTCGTTTATGGTTTTTGTAATAATCCCAAACTACTTCTTGAAATTTTTTGTAAGCCATAAAGACACTTTCTTTTTGTTCTTTGAGACAAATTTTTTATATAGCACAATCATTTCAAGTACTTGTCTTAATGTGCGTTTTGCAGAAGCAACTTCGTGTTTACAAAAAAATGAACTTATATCTTTATCTGCATTTGAGAATGTTGCATCTTCGAGAAATCCAATGATGCGTGAAAGCATGTGGCTCGTCTCTCCAAATTGTTTTTGGATTTTAAGCCAATTATTTTTCATAAAGAGCCAGGTCTCTTTCTGTGAATCTTGATTACGCAAGAGGGTTGCATATGCATAAAACTGATCTTGTGTTCTTATGTCTCTTTGTATAAATTCAAATGTCTCTTTCAAAAGTTTTGGGCTTGAAAATAGACAAATAGCATTGATTAATCTCACTTTTTCTTCGCTAAGTTCTTCTCTTTTATACATGTGACGAAACAAGGCATAAAGCTTCTCATCCCCCGTCCGAGCAAGTGTGTTGTATACAAAAGAACGTAAGTTTGGGTCAATAGGACTCTTCTCTCTTTGTGTAAAAAGATGTTTGGCTTGTGCAAGGACTTGAGGCACTTGATATGTTCCTCCAAGAGAAAGAAGTAACCCTCTTAAGAGGATATCAGTATCACTATCATTTGTTTTTTTACCATAGCCAATATGTTCAATTGATGGAGTTATGAGGTCTCGTATAAATCTCGTAAATGGTATCCAAGAAGTGGTGCCAAAGGAAAGTTTTTTTAATGTAGAAATAATGTTTACAATCTCCACCCAGACAATGTACTCACTTTCTTCTTTGTAGTTTTTTAGGAACTCAAGAATAGTTACAGCGTCTATATCTCCCCTTCTTAAAAGCAAGTGCATGTCACGAATAATTCCAAGTCTATCAACAGAAGATAATCTTTTGTTTTTTATAGCTACTGCAATGGTTTCGTACTCACTATACTTTGTAACCACAAATGAAGATTCTTTTGGATTGCCTTTGATCCATGAAGACAAAGGCACGGCCACCTTTGTGGTTTTTTTATCAAGAAATACATCTGTGACTTCATTTCTATCTGTAAGAATCGGATATGGAATCATCCACTTTGTTTGGATATTCTTTTTTCCTGAAAGCATAAAGCGTGATTGTTCAAATTGAAGAGCATTCTTCTTCTCTGTAAAAGTAACGACAGGGAACCCGGGCATACTCGTCCAGGTATGCATCATTTTCTTTATTGGTTTTTTTGAAACTTTCTCAAAGGCTTCCCATAGATGAATAGTTTCTGTATTTTTATAACTATGTTTTTTCAAGTAATACCGCAAACCATCACGAAAATCTTTTTCGCCAATATAGTTTGCTAGCATTCTTATAATTGCTGAACCTTTTCGGTAAGAAATATCATCAAAAATCTCTCCTATCTCTCCAGGGTGATGTACAGGTACTTCAATTGGATGTGTATTTGAAAGTGCATCAAGTGATAGTGCAACATTATGATCACTTACAACGAACTGATCCCAGATATTCCACTCAGGAAACAAATGATCAACTGCAAGGTATTCAATATATGAAGCAAACCCTTCATTAAGCCATAGGTGGGTCCACCATTCCATGGTAACAAGGTTACCAAACCATTGATGTGCAAGCTCGTGTGCAATAACGATAGCGGCAACTTGTTTAATGCGAAGTGCTGTATTTTTCGGATCAACCAAAAGTGCTGCTTCTCGATATGTAATCGCTCCCCAGTTTTCCATCGCAAATGACTCAAAATCAGGTAACGCAATCATATCCAGCGTATTTAGTGGATATGGAATATCGAAATACTTTTCATAAAATTCTAAACATTTCACTGCAACATCAAGCGCAAACCTTCCTTGTTCTTTTTTACCTGGAGTTGTATATACCCGTACGGCAACTCCATTTTTTGTTTTTTTCTCTATAAATTCAAAATCGCCAACAATAAAAGCCAGAAGATATGTCGACATTTTTGGAGTTGGAGCAAATGAAATAATTTTAAAACCTGCTTCGTGCTCTTTAATTTCTGTTGGAAGTGTATTTGATATTGCTGTCTTGTGTATTGGCACGACAAGTTTTACATGAAAAATTGCTTTCTGTGCTGGTTCATCAAAACATGGAATGCAACGCCTCGCATCTGTTGCCTCAAACTGAGTTGTTGCAAGTGTGTGTTCTTTACCTTCAAAGTGATACGTACTTTTATAAAAACCTCGCATCGTATCTGAAAGAATTCCAGTAAATACGGTGTGGAGTGTAACTATGCCTGCTTCAATTTTTTTAGCAAATAAAAATGTTGCGGTATCTTTCTCGTCGTTATAAATAATCCGTTCTGCCGTTTGAGCATTTTTGCCAATCGTCTGTGCAAGGAGAATGGTTAAATCTTTACTGTGCAAAGTAATTTCTTTTGTTGGTTTTTTTATTTGGACTTTTATTTTTACCTCGCCATCAAACGTATGCGCCTCAAGATCAGGCTTGAGTGTAATAAAATATTCCTTAGGAATAACATCTTTAGAAAGACGGACTGATTTATTTGTACGTTTTTTCATTACTTTCATAGGGACATCATACCATACTAAAAAATCCCCTCGTTCCCGAGAGGATTTGTTGAAAATTTTCTTATTTTTTACATATAGGCAGGCGTTACATCTACCGCCTTCCAGGGCAGTGTCTCGCCAGCAAATGGAGAAGCTACAAAATCATCCTCTACAAAATCATCACCCTCAACCCGAAAAGATTTTGGCACAGGATTGGGATGGTTAATGATTGCAACCACTTTAAACGGGACTCTTTCTTTAATGCGATAAAACTCCACTCCGATATCACTTGCAAACCGTTGGAAATCAGCCGTAATGCCCGGTAAAAACTGTTCCAGGCGTCTATACACCATGTAATACATTTCAAGGGCAATCGGTGTATTAAAGACCCCACAAGCGCACCCTTCGGTGTATTTCGCCTTTGATCCATGATAGGCAGTATCAGTACCAAGCATAAACTTACTTGCTTTGGTTTGAGCTTGCCACAGTAATGCATCCCACAGGGCATTGACGTTTTCAGGCTCTTTAAGAACCGGCATGCATTGCAAGCTGGGAAACATTCCAAGCTGAATTGCGTAGCGATACCAGTCTTCATACGTATGGGCTTTGTGCTCTTTTGCCATTTCGTCAAAAACCAGGTGATGCGGAGTAATGGTAGCTTTTACATTTCCATACGTCTTCACAAAGTCAGTGGCCGTTTTGGTTGTAATGTGTTCACATACGACTGGCCCATCGTAAAACTTCATCAGATTAACTCCTTCAGTTTCATAGAAAATCGGCTCCCTTCTTTTACCAGGGATAGGATTAATCCCATCTGTAGTTGGCGTTTCGCCGTGGATACAAAACGGGATTCCATATTCCATCATGCAATCAAGCTGACGCCTGACTTTTTCAAAACCGAGAATACCGTTTTCGCTGTTCGTTGTACCACCTTTCGGATAGTACTTTATAGAAGAAAGTGCACCACTCTGCCACGCCCTTTTTATATCCAGGACAGTAAGCTCTTCAGAAAGATACAGCGTAAAAAATGGTATAAAGTTTTCTGGTAAAGATGGACTAATGTGGTCAACGTACCACATCAATTTTTCATACGATGTAATGCCCATCGTTTTATTTCCAACCTCTTCAACTAAAACATTGGGCATACAAAGCATTCCTGAAAATTGTTTTGAAACACATTCAAGAATAAACTTTGCAATTGGTCCTCTCCGTGCATGTCCGTGCAAATCTACCGGGTTTTTTAATATAGTGAGAATATCACTCTCGGAAATACTGACTCCGAGCGTTTGAAGATAGCTAATTATTTTCTGTTTCATACTGCCTTGTTTTTTAATTGAAAAATCTTGTTTCCATGTTCAATAAGTGCTTTCATTCTCCAGGGTCGTGTGATTGCAACAGACCCTAAGGCTATCGCCTTCACACAGCGAAACTCTGCAAGACGGTCAATATCTTTCTTTTTCATAATGCCCCCACCGGCAATGATAGTCACTGTTGGGTCATATTTCTCCATTCGCTCAAGCCAGTGCACAAGCACCGGAAAAAGTGGCTTGCCGGAAAGTCCTCCTTTGAAATTATCGCCGAACTTTTTGGCAAGCGGTGATTTGTGTCCAGGAAAATATTTTCCCCAGCGCACAAATTTTGCTATTTTTTGGAATGGGATTGTGTTGCCAATGACAATACCGTCGCAGTATGGATGCAACCTACTTACGATTTCAGGCTCAACAGTCAGATCAAGCTTACAAATAATAGGCACCTCAGAAAGATAAAAACGAAAGCAATCGATTATCACCTTCCAGTCCTTCAGTGCAGCCATAGACTGTTCATGTCCTGTGTTCGGGCAAGAGAAGTTTATCTGAATGCCATATTTGTGACTTTCTCGTGGTAATTTTTTTGAAAGCAACATTGCGTATTCTTTTACTTCTTCCAGTTTTTCTTCCAGAGTACTTTTCATTGCCATAAATGACAATTGGAAAGAATCTTCCCTTTTCTGCCATTTATTTAGATAAAACAAATACATCGCACCAGGAGTAGGAATACCCATGGCGTTTAAGAGATACCCTGAAATGATAGAGAAAAATGTCCACCATATTGATGCAGGAAACCACTGCTTCAACTTGTACCCATCTTTAAGTGCTGTGTTTGACACTTCGGGATAAATTCTTGGCTCCCAGCTTGTGGTCTTTGCCACAAAGGTCATACCTTTGAAGCTCCAACCCCACCAGCCGAAAAGAAATTTGTAGAGTTTGTGGTGAGGATATTCATCCCCTTCACCAAAAAATCCTTGGATACCAGACTGGCCCCAAACATACTCGAATGTAGTGTTTTTGAGTTTCATAACTATATTTAGTTTTCAGTTTTAAAATATATCCCTCCTATAAAACCA
>CAZDDY010000002.1:44578-48261 GCA_964504455.1 uncultured Candidatus Saccharibacteria bacterium
GTTTTCAGTTTTAAAATATATCCCTCCTATAAAACCACGAAAGATAGAGAAAGTCTATGCTCCCACTTGTTCACGCCAAAGCGCGGCGTAGAGTCCTTTTTTACTAAGAAGCTCTTCGTGAGATCCAACCTCAACGAGCCTCCCTTTTTCAAGTACAAATATTCTGTGTGCGTGCATAACTGTTGAAAGACGATGAGCGACAAGGATTTTTGTAATTTCGGTATTCTTATCCGAAAGCAATTTTATTGTTTCAGTAATCTGTTTCTCAGTAATTGAATCAAGTGCAGATGTTGCTTCATCAAAGATAATAAGCTCTGGCTTTCGTACAAGCGCACGCGCAATGGCAAGACGCTGTCGTTCTCCTCCTGATAGTTTTATACCTCCTTCACCAATTTTAGTATCAAGACCAAGATTACTTCTTGAAACGAGTGAATCAGCCTGAGCCTCTTTAAGTGCGTGGAGACAATCTTCGTCTGTCGCCTCTGGGTTTGCAAATAATAAATTTTCACGAATAGTTCCTGCAAAGAGTTGTGTTTCTTGAAGCACAAGCCCTATTGAACGACGAAGTAAATCTGCATCGATTGCATCAAGCGACATGCCGTTATACAACACAAAGCCACTAGCAGGCTGGTAGAGTCGAGTAAGAAGTTTAATTATTGTTGACTTACCAGAACCAGATGGACCAACGAAGGCAACTGTCTCTCCTTTTTGTATTGTAAAATCAATTTCTTGCAATGCCTCGCTTTCTTGGCTCTTGTATGTAAATGAAACTTTCTGAAATGCAATTGACTCAAGTGCTTTTAATTTTATCGGATTCCCAGGCTTTGGATCAGGTAATCGTTTCAAAAATTCATCTACCGCTTCAAGTGAAGCCTTTGCTTCGTAATAGTTAGCAGATACTGTGCCCAATTCATATAAAGGATTAAATATATAAAACGAATAGAACAATACAGCGAAAAGCTCACCCAAACTTATTCCTTTTGTATAGACAAGCCAAAGAAGAAGAAATAAGAGTCCTGTACGAAGAAAATTTATTACCGTTCCTTGAATAAAAGAAAGAACTCGTACAGCTTTTACTTTTGAAAGTTCAAGTTTCAAAATAAGTTGATTTGTCTCATTGAGTCTTTCTACCTCTTGTTCTTCTAATCCGAGACTCTTAACAAGCTCAACATTTCGTATTGTCTCAGTTGATGCCCCCAAAAGTGCTGCGCGTTCTGAAACTATTTGTTTTTGAATATTTTTTATTCGCTTTCCAAGCGTAAATGTAATAAGCGCCAAAATTGGAATAATGACAACAAAAAATGTTCCAAGCGACCAGTGTGTAAAGAATGAATATGTAAGTACAAATAAAATTCCGACGACAGTCACAAATACTACATTTATCGACGAAGTGACGAACTGCTGAATATGTTCTCGTGCCTTATTAAAACGTTCCAAAATCGCTCCTGAACGCTCATCTTCAAAGACGCTATATGGCAATGAGAACGCATGTGAAAGCGCATCAGTGTAGAGTTTTGTACCAACCTTTTGCACAATCACGCTCGTATAGTAATCTTGAAAATTCTTTGCAAGACGTGAAATAAAAGCAACAGAAACTGTACCTACAAGCAAAATTCCCGCACCAAATGCGTATTCTTTTGGTGCATATGCAGTCGGATTCGAGGCAAATTTATCTATAACAAGACGAAAAATTTGTGGATCGAGCAAAGAAAAAATCTGATTTATCGTTGCCAAAAAAAGCGTCCACAGCAGGAGCTTCTTGTGTCTAAAAAGGTACTTTTTGAGGAGTTGCATATAGCCATTCTAGCATAGAAAAATAACTGCTCATTTCTGAGCAGTTACATGTACTTAATATACACAGGGTGCCTGAATACAATCAGGAGCACCATGGACATCTGGTGTTGGGCGACCAGTAATACACCCATCAACAACCTCTCCTCTTGAATTTACATGAGCAGTTAACCGCAGATACCATTCACTTGTTACCAGAGAATTACGTGGACCACTAAAAGTTTCAATTTGAAAAGTTTTTTGGTCAACATATTCCTGCACAGTGTAGTTTGGTTTTTTTTCTGAAAGAAATGTATCAAGTTTTGAACACATTGAATTTTGATCATCAGAAAACCATACTCCCTTAAGGCCACTGGCAACATGCGCCTTCAGTACATACCGATCAAGCGACGTGATAAACTCCTTCGACGTCTGTGCGAATTTTTTTCCAACGAGAACTGTTTTCGGTAAGTACTTTCTTATACGCTCAATGTCCTTGAAGTGATTGAGTCCAATAGTTTCTAACCCAGGATGATTGCCGGCATTTGAAACCATTCCCATAAGTGCTTTTGTGCCAAGCCACGGGGCCAGTGGATAGAGGAAGCGATGAGGCTCATCTTGATAGAGATCAATGAGAAATGTTTTGTTCAAAAGTTCTCCTGGAGTTCTCGTCCCCCACGGGATCATGCTGATAACACTATTATCTGCCAAAAGTGACGGATGCCACGAATCATCAGTATTATGAAGAACCATTTCGATACCTCTTGTGTGGAGTATCCTTTGTAACTGTAAGAATGCTGTCACGTAAAACCGTTCGTGATTTGCATACAGCCATACCAATTTTCGAGAGTTACGTTTTATCATTTCTTCACAAATAGTAGTCTCAACACCCAAGAAAAAATGTTTATCTGTATAATCTCGGTGCAGATCCTTAACAAAGGAGTTAAAAGCAATTCCTCGTGGGTTATACCCATCGATCTCTGCAATACGAAAACTTCCTTCACGATTTATCATGAGATCAACCTTACATATCGGGACACTTCTCTCCGCAGGCATATACGGCAGTCCATGCATTGCGCTTAATATCGTTGAACGAAGGTTTGTGTACAAGTGCTCATTTGAATTTTGGCATTCATTCATAAATGAAATTGTCCCCTGCAGATAGTCTTTTACTGCTTGCCCGATTTCTGATAATTCCTCTTTCATTGTTTGAGAAACGCAAAAAGGGTACGGGCTCAGTACATACTGATACGGTGAACCTTTTCTTGAAGAAAAATAACCGGTCTCCAAATGAAAATCCAAAAGCTGTTTGAATGTTTTCATACTCTTAAGTTTTAAATGAAAAATTAGTTTGTGGTGTCATCTGACACCTTCCTGGCGGGTTCCGGACCTCACCAGGAGGGTATCAACGACGAGTAGTTGTAAAAATAAAACGAGCCGACGTGCATCGGCTCGTTTTTTGAATCTTTGTTATAAAATAGGATTTTTATGAGACAACAAAAACTGGCCGATATGAATGTCGGAAATAGAAGTGCCAGAAATATGAGAAACATGACTGAATAGTTGTCATATATCCTTTATTGCAGATAAAAATTAATAAGTCAAATCTGTGGGGATAACTACGCTCCTCTTTTACTCAAAAATTTTGTACGATCACTCTTTGAAAAATGTTCAATTGCATAGCGAAGCATGGTGCGAGGCATTTTGTGAGCATGTACATCCAAGAACTTTACAAGCTTTTCTTTGCTAACTTTTTTACCCGTTTCTCGAAGCATCCAACCAACTGCCTTGTGCATAAGATCATGTGTGTGAGTAAAAAACTGTGGAGCGAGAAAATACGTCAACTTTTCATTTCCTTGTTTGATTTGATAAAAAGACGAAAGCACCACAATCCTATTCATCCAAAGGTTCTT
>CAZDDY010000003.1:0-38742 GCA_964504455.1 uncultured Candidatus Saccharibacteria bacterium
TCTTAATTCGAAAGAAAAGAAACATGAGGGTTGTTGCACATCCCATAATTCCTATGATCATCCAAAAGTCGTTTGGTTGACCAATGATTGGCATATGTACGACATTCATACCAAATATTCCTGCGATAAGTGTAAGTGGAAATATCACAAACGACATAAGGGTAAGTGTCTTCATTGTATGGCCTGTTTTAACTGAAAGAAGGGAGTCGTTTGTGTCTCGTAGGTCATTTAGGATTTCCTTATGACCAGCAAGAAGTCTGTCAATTTTGTTATATTCACCTAAAATTGCAGTTGTGTAATATGTATATGATTCACCGAAAAAATGAAGGGTTGTCTTCTCAAAAGACTCAAGTATTTCTCTGTGGAAACGCAGCGCTTGCTTGTAATCTATGAGATGTCTGTTTATATTTGAGATTTTTTTGACCATACCACCTTCTTCGTTATGAAAAATTTTATTTTCAATTGAAATGAGCATGTCATTTAAGTTTTCCAAATCAATCTCAACGTGCTTATAGAGCTCTTTTATGATCTGGTAAAAAAGTATACCTGCATGAAACTTAGAACTTTTCTTTGACAAGACTGAGTCAACTTCGAGTCTTTTCGAAAGCTCGTGGAGTGCATTCACTGGTTCATAGTGAGCTGTGATAATGAAATCTTTTCCAAGTACTATATCAACTTCTTGGTCAGTTTTTATTTTATTTGGTTTTCCTAGGCCTGTAGGAAAGTGGAAAATTGTATATATAATTTGGTCATATAAATCAACTTTTGACCTCACCGTCTCAGAAAGCAATTCGTCACAGACGACATTGGGAAGAGAGAAATCATGGAGCAGAGTTTCAGCTTCTTCTTTCGTCGGTCTTTCTAAATCTATCCAGGTAACTCCTTGATAAACATATTTTGAAATCATGACTATAATTATACGCTTATATTCAAAAACAGTCTATAATTATTGACTTTTTAGCTAAAATGGCATACTATGCGAGCTATGGAATTTGCAGTAATAAAAACAGGCGGAAAACAATACAAAGTCTCAAAAGGGGACGTACTTAGAGTTGAGAAAATTAAAGGTGAACATGAGACAGGGGACAAGATTACCTTTGACAAGGTTCTGTTGGTGGATAATGGAAAAGATACAACAATAGGCACCCCATATATTGATGGTGCGACTGTAGAGGCTACAATAAGTAAAATTGGGCGTGCTCAAAAAATTATGGTTGTAAAATATAAGCAAAAAAGCCGATACCATAAGAAAAACGGCCACAGACAGCCATTCTTTGAAGTCAAAATTGAAAAGATAGCATAATAAAACACCCGACGGGTGTTTTATTTTTGCTTTCTATTCTCTAAAGCATATTTTAGTGTTTCAGAATCAGCATACTCAAGCTCACTACCTGTAGAAAGACCTCGTCCCAAACTTGTTATTTTTACTTTGTTTGGGTCAAGAAGTTTCTCAAGCTGACTTCGTATATATCTATCAGTAAATTCTCCTGAAGGATTCATAGAAAAGCCTAGGACAATTTCTTCGAGTTCATTAGTAGAAACTTTATCTTCAATTTTCTTCATTAGCTCAGTAAAACGAACATATGAAGGCAACTTTTTTTCAATGACAGGTATAAGCCCTCCTAGTACAAAATACGTACCCTGATAAATTTTACTTCTTTCAAGTGCCTCCATATCAACATCTTTCTCCACGATAAGGAGCACTGTCTTGTCTTTAGACTGGTCACTGCAAATTGAACAGATATTTTTTCCGGAATCTTTTTTTGTATAAAAACGCATACACTCTTTGCACTGCAATACATTTTTTTTTAATTCATTAATTTTCCTAATTAAACTTTCTGTATAGGCAGGTGACTGATACAGTAAAAAATAAACAAACCTTTTTGCTTGCCTTTCTCCAATACCTGGAAAACGTTTAAACTGCTCGGTCAACTCTCTTATGAGTGCGTCCATACGAGCCTTAGTATACTAGAATGTCCCAAAATCGGCATTTCCACCTTTTGTGAGGACTTCAAACCCTTTACTGTTTTCAACATCCAAAAATGTTCCTGTTTTTTCATCAAAATATAGTTCAGCTTTTCCAACAGGACCGTTTCTGTGTTTTTCAATTAAAATTTCAGCGATATTTGGTTTGTCAGAATTTTCATTATATTTGTCTTCTCGGTGAATAAACATAACAACGTCTGCGTCTTGTTCAATAGAACCTGAGTCTCGAAGATCAGAAAGTCTCGGTTTACCACCACGCGACTCAACTGCTCGAGAGAGCTGGGAAAGCGCTAAAACAGGAACATCTAAGTCGCGCGCGAGTGCTTTGAGTGATCGTGAAATTTCTGTGACTTGATTCACCATTGAGTCATAATTTTTTGAAGGCATCATAAGTTGCAAGTAATCTACAACAATAAGCTTAAGCCCTTTTTCAACTTTTAATCTTCTGGCAAGAGATCTCATGCGTGCAATTGTATTGGATGGTTGATCGTCAATGTATATTGGTGCTTTGGAAAGCCTATCGAGAGCATCTCGTAAACTTGAAAACTCTGTGTCAGCATTTAGTCTTCCAGTACGAAGACTCCACGCGTTGACTCTTGCCTCAGCCGCAAGCATACGATCAACAAGTTGTTGTGTGGCCATTTCAAGAGAAAAAACAAGCACTGGTGCATTATTTTTTGTAGCTGCTTTTCTTGCAATATCCAAAGCTAAGGTGGTTTTTCCCATAGAAGGACGTGCAGCCAAAATAATCAAGTCTGAAGGCTGGAATCCTGCCAAAAGACTATCCAAATTTGCATATCCAGTAGAAATGCCACGAATGTCACCTTGATGCTCATGAAGATGCTCGATTCGAGTCCATGCTTCATCCAAATTATCTTTCAAGCTAGTGACTGCTTTACCTTTTGGAGAATTACTAATATCAAAAATCTTTTTTTCTGATTGATCAATAACTTCTTCAACATTTTCTACAGAAGCATCCATCCCAAGTTCAGCAATATATTCACCAGCAGAAACGAGATTACGGAGTACGTATTTTCTGTCTATGATATCCGCATAATATCGAACGTTTGTTGAAGCGGGGACATCTTGTGCAAGCTCAGAGAGATATGATGCGCCACCAGCTTGTTCGAGACGTTTGTCTTCAGTAAGCCTGTGAGTTATCGATAAGATATCAATAGGCTCGTGACGGAGAGCAAGCGTTTGCATCGCTTCAAAAATTATTTTGTGCTTACCCACATAAAAAGCATCAGAAACAAGTGTGCCTTCAATTTCATGTATTCCTTCTGGTCGAAGCATTATCGCTCCAAGCAATGCTCTTTCGGCATCAATGTTTTGTGGAGGTACTCTTAATTCCTTTCTTGTCATACAAAGATACTACCATGCCAAAAATGCAAAACTATCCTAAGTCGTGGGTAATGGTGTTTACAGAGTGTGTACAAGTTGTACTGCTGTATAAAAGCGCCTAATTTGCTATACTTTTTTTGTGAAAGATATACGAGTTTTAACAGGTGATAGGCCAACCGGAAAGCTTCATTTGGGGCATTTTGTTGGTTCGATACAAAACAGGATTAAGTTACAAGACGAAGCTACAAAAACTTTTTACATGGTTGCAGATATTCAGGCACTCACTGATAATTTCTCAACACCTGAAAAAGTACGTATGAATGTTAAAGAAGTAATTCTTGATAATCTCGCGTGCGGCGTTGATCCAAACAAAACATTTTTCTTTATACAGTCAGAAATTCCTCAGATTGCAGAGCTAACAATATTTTTTCTAAACCTGGTCACCGTTGCGCGACTCAAAAGAAACCCGACAGTTAAAGATGAGATTCAACAAAAAGGATATGGGGAAAATGTTACTGCGGGATTTCTTATGTATCCAGTATCTCAAGCTGCGGACATTTTATTTTGCAAAGCAAATACCATACCAGTTGGAAATGACCAGCTACCAATGATTGAGCAAGTGAACGAGATTGCCGCTGCATTCAATAGGATATATGGAGAAACATTTCCATATGTAAAAGCAACTATTTCTGATTTTGGAAGATTGCCAGGTATAGATGGTGGAGCGAAAATGTCAAAATCACTTAATAACGCAATTTTTCTCTCAGATACAGATACTGAAATTGAAAAGAAGGTCATGCAAATGTACACAGACCCAAATCATATTCATGTAGATGATCCTGGAAAAATTGAAGGGAATGTTGTTTTTACATATCTTGATATCTTTGACCCAAAAAAAGAAGAAGTTGCTGAGCTAAAAAAACAGTATAAAAAAGGTGGGCTCGGTGATGTTATAATTAAAAAAAGACTAGTAACTATTCTCCAAGATTTAATAAGACCAATACGCGAAAAAAGAGAGGCGCTCGCTCAAGATGATATGTACATCGAAAAAATACTCGAAGACGGAAGAAAAGAAGCTGAGAAAATTGCTCAAAGTGTGATGAAAGAGGTCAGAGAAAAAATGCAAATAAACTATACATAATATGTGGTGGTGGATACTGGGAATTTTAATAGGAATTTTTATACTCACAACTACTCATTTTGGGAGAATGATTTTTGTTGTTCTCATTGGACTCATATATTGGCCACTTAACTGGATGGTTGTTAATTTTGGTGCAAATGTGAATCCTCTCAAAAAAGATGAGAAGGTGCTTTTTTACGTACTATGGGCACTTTTCTCGCCAGTATGGATGCTGACAACTATCATCTCGATACCGTATGAAGCGGTTCTTGAAAAAGCACACTAAATTATATATATTAATTATGTAACTAAAGATCCGGCTGACACCGGGGAAGTTGAGGGAAGAAAGCATTTGTGTGAGTAGAACCCTCCGTACTACGCGAAGTAGGAAATGAGTGCAAAGTAAGGTGGCACCGTCCCTGTCTAGGGGCCCTTACATGTTTGAATTATTAACCTAAACTTTATGCACCATATATGATTTCCTATATTCCTATTAAAGAACTCTCTTCACGAATTGGACAAAAGGTAACTATTGTCGGTTTTGTTCACGCATTGAGAGACCAAAATAAAATTGTATTCCTAAATTTAAGAGACAGAACAGGAATTGTTCAGTGTATATCTTTTCACACATCTGATTCATTTGAACAAGTAAAATCGCTCAGCTATGAATCTGTCATAAAAATTGAAGGTCAAGTAAAAGAAGCACCGCAAGCGCCAAACGGGTTTGAAGTTGATATAGAAAAAATTGAAATATTATCGGTTGCAGCACCTGAACTCCCAATTCCAGTAAATATCCAAAAAGGTGGAGGTGAAATTGAACAACCGACGAGACTTGATTTTAGATGGCTTGATTTAAGACAACCAGAAAAAACAAGAATATTTGAAGTTTGGGGTGAACTTGAAAAAGGTTTTAGAGCTTTTTGGGATGCAGAGCGGTTTATGCAAATTTATACTCCTTCATTCATGAGCACTCCTTCAGAAACAGGAGCTGAAGTATTTGAGGTAAATTATTTTGAAAAAAAAGCATATCTAGCTCAATCTCCACAATTTTACAAGCAAATGGCGATTGCGTCAGGTTTCGAACGTGTATTTATGACTGGGCCTGTCTTTCGTGCAGAACTTTCTTTTACAACAAGACATTTAACAGAATTTACTGGTTGGGACTTTGAAGTCGCATATATTGACTCACATCACGATATTATGGATCTTGAAGAGGGAATGATAATTTCTGGATTTGAATCTGTAAAAAAAGCGTTTCCAGAAATCTCAATCGAAATTCCAAAAAAAGGATTTCCACGAATACCTATTGCTGAAGTTAAAGATATTTTAGCAAAAAGAGGTATTGAATCATCTGAAGAGCATGATCTTTCACCTGAAGAAGAAAGAGCGATTGCAGAATATGTAAAAGAAGTACACAATCATGATTTTGTTTTTATTACTGATTATCATAAATCGAAAAGTGCTTTTTACCACATGAGGTTAGAAGAAGGCTCAGATCGATCAAGGCGGGCGGATTTACTCTACCGAGGACTTGAAGTTACTACTCTTGCACAAAGAGAACATAGACCTGAAATTTTGGAGAAGCAAGCTATAGAAAAAGGTATGAGTCTTGAAGCGCTTTCTGACTACTTAAACTTTTTCAAATATGGATGTCCGCCACATGGAGGAGCTGGTATAGGTCCCGCTCGTTTTGTTATGAAAATGCTTGACTTACCAAATGTGAGAGAAGCCACATACTTACCAAGAGATGTGAAGCGATTAAACCCCTAATGCCTACTGAAAATCACTACATTGTAAAAACACAAAGCTTTGAAGGTCCGCTTGAACTTCTTTTAGAGCTTATTGAAAAGCGAAAGCTTTTTATTAATGAAGTAAGTCTTAGTGAAGTCACCAATGACTACATTACGTATGTTAAACAACTTGAAAAATATAATTTCGCACTAGTTACTAGTTTTCTCATAGTTGCTGCAACTCTTATTTTAATAAAGTCTAAATCATTACTACCAACAGGTGAACTTACGGAGGACGAGACAAACGCTATTGGAGATCTAGAACTTCGACTTGAGTTGTATAAGATTTTCAAGGAAGCTGGTGTGGTTATCCAAAATATTTTTGGAAAAAAAATTATTTTTGGTACACAAAAAGTACAAAACTTCACACCTATTTTTACACCTGACAAAAAAATTACACAGACAATGTGTAAAAACATTATCGATAATATTTTGCAGTCGATTCCGGAAGATACCGCGTTGCACGAGGTAACAGTTCGCAAGGTAATGAGTATTGAAGAAATGATGAAAAACCTTACAGATAAAATTCAAAACATGGGAACCATGTCATTTACACATATTTCAAAGCACGAAAATCCAGAATCTTACAAAGAAGCAAAAATATATACGATAGTATCATTTCTTGCTATGCTTGAATTGGTTAGAAATGGCTTTATAGATGTATTACAAAACGAAAAGTTTTCAGATATGAGCATTAAAAAAATTGATTAATAAACATGAATCTTGCACAAAAAATTGAAGGATATTTATTTTTTCTTGGTGAGCCCATAGACAAACACGACCTTGCTTCACTTTTTAAGGTAAGCGAAGATGAGATCCATACTGCCTTGAATGAATTGAAAGAATCTCTTCAACAAAGAGGTATCGTATTGGTTGAAAATCAGACAACGATTACTTTGGGCACCCACCCGGAGCTGGGTTCGTTTTTAGAGAAAATTCAAAAGGACTCTTTGGATAAAGACTTAAGTAAAGCTGCTCTTGAAACGCTTTCGGTTATTTTGTACATGGATATGCCAACAAGAAGTGATATTGATTATATTCGAGGTGTAAATTCACAGTTCTCTCTTAGAATGCTCCTCGTACGTGGATTAATTGATAGGCAATTGCACCCAAAAGATAATAGAAAGTTTGTGTATCTACCCACAACTGATCTACTATCGTTTTTAGGAGTAGGCACAGTTCACGAGCTTCCAAATTACATAGATGTAAAAGAGAAAATCGCCCAAAAATTACAAAAACAAGAGGCGCAAGTAGTGGAATAACATATGAGAGAACGAAGTTATCCAACCATCTTACTCGTTGGCATTCTTGCTTGTGTATCTATTTTTGGACTTTTAAGCATACAACAGTCTAAAGAAGCACAGCAAGAATACTTCACGGAGTTATCGATAAAAACTGAGAAGAAAATAAACACTTTTTTAAATGTTCCACTTGAAGCAAATAGTGTATATGTGTACGACATGAGCGATAACGAGGTTTTGTTTGAAAAAGATGCCTATATTACAAGAGGTATTGCTTCAATTACTAAACTTATGACTTTTGCAATTGCATGGCCTAAAATAAAAGATTTAAATGAAATAACGATTTCAGAGGATAGTGTTGAAACAGAAGGATATTCACCACTCCTCCCGGGAAGCACCTGGTCACCAGAAGACCTACTTTCATTAATGTTGATAAGCTCTTCAAATGATGCAGCGGAAGCTATCAAAGACTCTCTTGTAAACCAACTTGGTAGCGAATCTCAAGTAATAACATCACTTAACGAATATGCACAGAACATTGGAATGAAAAACACTTCCTTTAAAAACGTTACTGGTCTTGATGAAATTGATCGTGTTTCAAATATTAGTACTGCATATGAAGTAACACTTCTAGCAAAATCAATTATAGACAAATATCCTGAAGTACTTGAAGCAACTGCACGACTAAAGCTTTCTCTACCAAAGAAAGATATAGTTGTAGAAAATACTAATCCTGTAATTGATCAAATTCCAAATATCATACTTTCAAAGACGGGCTACACTGATAGAGCAGGGGGGAATCTTGTCATTGCATACAAATCGCCGACAAACCACCATATTGTGATTATTGCAGTTTTGGGTTCAAGTCATGAAGGAAGATTCCATGATACACTGACATTAGTAAATAGAACTGAGGAATATTTCAAACAAATACCAAGTATAGAGTAATCATGGGTTTTTCTTTAATTAAAAAAAATGTAAAAAAAATTTTGCCTGAAAATATACTTATACAGTACCATCGTACGATCGCATGGTTTTCGGCCTTGTATTATGGATTTCCAAGTAAAAAAATGATTATTATTGGAGTAACTGGTACAAAAGGAAAAACAACAACAATAAACTATATTGGCAAAATTTTGGATGAAGCTAAAATCCAGAATGCATTTTTAACATCAGCAAATAAAAAAATAGGGAACAAGGAATACTTAAATGACACACATATGAGCATGCCAGGCAACGGTGCTATTCAACGTTTTTTAAAAAGCGCCCTCAAAAATGGCTGTACGCATGCAATTCTAGAAGTTACATCGGAAGGACTAAAACTAGCTCGTCATACTGGAATTGATTTTGATATTGCTATTTTTACAAATCTCAGCCCTGAGCACTTACCTTCACACAAAGGAAGCTTTGCAGAATACAAAAAAGCAAAAGGGTTATTGTTTGGTTCACTAAGAAAAAATGATAAAAAAATTAAGAATCTTCCGAAAACAACTATTATTACAAACGATGATAGTAGTGACAGTGAGTACTTTAAATCATTTAGCGCACAAGAATATATTTCTTTTGGATTACATTCTGGCACTGTGCAAGCTCGTATACTCGAAAGCACACTTCTTGGTACAACATTTAAAGTTGGTGATGAAACCTACAAAACATCACTTCCAGGAAGTTTTGTTGTATACAATGCGCTTGCAGCTTTGTGTGTAGCAAAAGCACTTTCTTTGTCTATAGAACTCTTAAAAAATGCACTCGAAAAAGTAACCCACATACCTGGCCGGATGGAAATTATTGTAACTGAGCCTTTTGTTGTCATTGTGGATTACGCTCACGAAAAATTAAGCATGGAATCAATTTTGGAAAGCGCAAAAACATTTGTGCAGTCTTCTGGAAAAATATTAGTGCTTTTTGGTGCTCAAGGCGGAGGACGAGACAAAGATAAAAGAAAATATATGGGTACAGCATCTGGAAAAATGGCTGATATAGTTATCCTGACTGCTGATGACTCATATGAAGAAAAAACTGAAGACATTATTAATGATATTGTCCCTTTTGTTCTACAGGAAGGAAAAATTATGAATCAAAGTGTCTTTTGTATTCCAGACAGAGAAGAAGCAATCAAAAAAGCATTTGATATTGCAAAGAGAGGGGATGTCGTAATCCTGGCTGGAAAGGGAGCTGAGCAACAAATATATATTAACGGTAGAAGCATTCCATGGGATGATAGGAAAGTAGCAAAAAAGTATTTGAACATCCATGATTGATAATGTACTAAAAATTTTATTACCTGGATTAGTTAGCTTGATTATAGGGTTTGCAATCACGCCCACTATTTCAGATTTTTTGTATAGTAAAAAACTCTGGAAGAAAAAAAGTGTAGACAAGTCACTCAGTGGTGAAAATGCCGTAATATCACAAAAGCTTCACAACGACACTGAAAGAAGAGTACCAAGAATGGGTGGTAGTGTCGTTTGGGCAAGTGTGATCATAACTTCTGGTATTTTCGTACTTTTAAGTTTTGTTTCTGGGTACAGTGAGATTGATTTTATTTCTAGGGCACAAACATGGCTTCCAATTTTTCTTTTTGTTGCAGGAGCACTTATTGGTCTTGTTGATGATTATTTAGTGACGAAGGATCAAGGCGGTTATGTAGGTGGCGGACTTTCTCTTTCCTCAAGATTGCTCGCAATATTTGCCTTAAGTATCGTTTCTGGGTGGTGGTTTACCTACAAACTGGGAATTGTCACGTTGTACATCCCGTTCTTTGGTGAAATATATATTGGAGCCCTCCTTATAATTTTGTGTGTCATTCTAATGATTTTGACATATGCAGGAGGAATTATTGATGGCATTGATGGATTAGCTGGTGGCATGTTTGCCATCATGTATGTCGCATACGCTATTATTGCTTTTGCACAAAATCAGTATGACTTATCTGCTTTTTGTATGGCAATCGTTGGGGCATTACTTTCATTTCTCTGGTTTAATATTCCACCAGCCAGATTTTATCTTTCAGAAACGGGGACTATGGCACTCACCATCACACTTGTCGTTGTTGCCTTTCTTACAAACACTCTTATTGTGCTCTTAATTATTACATTACCGCTTATCATTACTGCGAGTTCAAGCCTTATTCAGATACTCTCTAAAAAATATAGAAACGGGAAAAAGGTGTTTATTGTTGCACCTCTTCACAATCATTTCCAAGCAATAGGGTGGCCATCATACAAAGTCACGATGCGGTATTGGATTGTCGGTATGTTTTGCGCTATGGTCGGCGTTATCATAGCTTTAGTTGGTTAACATGAACTCAAAAACAAAACCTGTCGATAAAACATTTCTTACTATTGTCATTATTCTTGTTGTTTTGGGGATTGCAATGTTTTTTTCCGCCTCACTGGGAGTCCTTGCAAGAAGTGAAGAAACATTTTATGCAATCCTCATCAATCAACTTGTATTAGGACTTGTTGGAGGATTTATTTTGTTTGCACTAGCTTTGAAAGTACCGTATCTTTTTTGGAGAAAACATGCGTTTTATATTTTCGTCGGCTCGTTACTTATTATGCCTTTGGTGTTTATTCCTGGACTTGGTCTAAGCCATGGCGGAGCAAGTAGATGGATAAATCTAGGAGTGGTTTCTTTTCAACCAGTGGAAATTTTGAAGATAGCATATATTATTTATCTGTCTGCTTGGCTTTCTTGGGTTAAACAAAAAATTGAAGATTTTCGTTTCGGTATTTTGCCACTAATTATTATTTTGACTATCATAGCAGGTCTACTGTTTCTTCAACCTGATACAAAAAGTTTCATTCTCATGCTTATTGCCGGTGGATGTATGCTTTTTGTTTCGGGTGTTCCAATGAAATATTTTGTTGCCCTTATTATTGCTGGTATTTTGGCATTAGGCATACTTGGATTTACCACACCATACGTAAAAAATCGTATACAAACATTTGTTAACCCAACACATGATGTTCAGGGATCTTCATACCAACTTCAGCAATCACTTATTGCATTTGGTTCGGGAGGACTTTTTGGAAGGGGATTTGGTCAAAGTGTTCAAAAGTTTGGGTATCTTCCTGAGCCACACGGTGATTCGATCTTCGCAGTGATTGGTGAGGAATTTGGTTTTCTTGGAACAACAGTTTTTTTAGTTTTGTATGTTTTATTTGCACTCCGAGGATTAAGAATCGCTTATAGAGCGCCAGATCAATTTAGTAGACTTCTCGTTGCAGGCATTGTTATACTTTTAACATGTCAGGCATTTCTTAATATTGCATCACTGACTGGATTGTTTCCTTTGACAGGTGTTCCGCTTGTTTTTGTAAGCCAAGGTGGCACCTCGTTATTATTCTCGTTGTTTGCTGTCGGCATTGTTTTAAATATTTCAAGATATCAAAAAAATCAAAAAATAGTATGAAAATAGTATTTACAGGAGGGGGTACAGGTGGACACTTTTTTCCGCTCATCGCGGTTGCAGAAGGAGTGCATGAAATTATTGACGAGGAAAGGATTCTTGATATAAAACTCTACTTTATGTCTGAGTCTCCGTACGATAAAAAAGCCCTTTTTGACAACCAAATAACTTTTGTACAAGTCCCTTCTGGAAAGCTACGCAGATACTTCTCGTTTAAGAATGTAATGGATATGATTCCACTTGCCGTTGGTTGTATTGTAGCTTTAGTAAAACTTTTTATTATTTACCCAGACGTCATTTTTTCTAAAGGGGGATATGCATCGGTACCGGTTTTATTTGCTGCTCGAATCTTAAAAATACCTGTCATTATTCATGAGTCAGATTCAGTTCCAGGAAGAGCAAATCTTTGGGCAGCAAAATTTGCGAAAAGAATTGCACTTTGTTACGACGAAGCTGGGAAGTATTTTCCTAAAGATAAAATTGCTGTTACAGGTCTCCCAATACGAAAAGATATGCTTGAGAAAGCAGGAGAGGGTTCACGTGAATTTTTTGGTCTCCAAAAAGATATACCGACACTTTTTATCATTGGAGGATCACTTGGAGCTGAGGCAATTAATAATGTGATTGTTGATGCGTTAAAAGATTTGGTGGAAAAATATCAAATCATTCACCAAACAGGAAGAGCAAATTTTGATGATGTATCTGGAAGAGCGGGTATTGTATTGAAAGATTCGCCTCACAAAGCAAGATACAAACCAATTGACCTTCTTAACCCACTTCAAATGAAAATGGCAGCGGGCGCTGCGACAATTATTATTACAAGAGCTGGCTCAACACTTTTCGAAATTGCGAATTGGGGAGTGCCTGCAATTATTGTACCGATACCTGAGAGCGTAAGTCACGACCAACGAACGAACGCTTTTTCCTATGGAAAATTTGGTGGTGCACAAATAATTGAGGAGGGGAATTTTACTCCATCAATACTTTTAGGAGAAGTGGATCGCCTTGTAAGCCACCCAGAACTTTTAGAAAAAATGTCCAAAAGTGCAAAGCAAGCATCTCGGCCGGATGCATCAAAAGTTATTGCAAAAGCGCTTGTGCAAATTGTCTTAGATCACCAAAAATAAAAGGCAGCCCTGTCTTACGACGGTCTGCCTGTCAATCTTTTTTTGTTTTTAGTCACCATACACATGTGCTTGTGCAAAGTTGTGGCCTACTTTGACAATCCTAATGTAATCATTTTTCTGCTCGGGCATTGCATCAATAAAGATAATCATGCCTCTGCTTTTGTATAAAGGATTGGTAACGATTGTCCACTGCTCCTTAGTTTCTGAATACGTAATGATGCAGTAGTAACCACCCTTTTCACTGGGCCAGAAAGCAAATTTTGCATTTTCATCTATCGGAAAAATATTTTCCCCGACAAAAGGCCTGGGTGCTTTCATTTCTGTTAACTGGCCCACCGCATACCCAATTCCTTTTTTAATTATTTTTATTTGCTGTCTCGGTTGTGGCTTTACACCAAGAAAAACAATGTAGCCATCACTTGCGTAATTTTCGTCTGTAACGGCTTCCATTCTATCTTTTTCGTAGTTGTAAACCAGTTTTGTAAAAAAACCCCCTCTTCTTGCCGGCCAAGTGGCTATCGGTTTCTTAAAATCATTTGGTTCAATGAGAGAGCCTGTTGTCATGTTTGGCCCCAAAATAACAGTCATGGTCAGTCATTTTTAGGTTTATCAAATAAATATATCTATAGAATTATACTATTAAATTAGTTCTATGTCAATTACTTTAAATTAAGTCAGAAAAAAGCTATATTTTACAAATGGATTCTAAAAAAGTAGTTACGAGGTTTGCACCAAGCCCAACCGGATATATGCACATAGGAGGAGTACGAACTGCTATTTTTGCGTGGGCCTATGCACGAAAACACGCTGGAACATTTATTCTTCGAATCGAAGACACTGACAAGGCACGAGAAGTAGAAGGCTCAATGGAGCATATTATTGAATCCTTGAAGTGGCTAGGTATTGAATGGGATGAGGGTCCAGACATCGGTGGACCACATGCACCGTATTTGCAATCACAAAGACTCGATTCATATAAAAAGTATGCACAAGTTTTAATTGATAAGGGACTTGCATATGCTGATCCATATACAGAAGAAGAAGTTGAAGCTTTCCGAAAAAAATCTGAAGAAAGTAAAAAGCCATTTCTTTACCGAGAATATAGACCAGAAAATCCACCAACTTGGGATGGTACCAAGCCACTTAGGTTTAAAGTAACAAATGTAAAAACATACGAGTGGGAAGATGCTGTTCGTGGGAAACTCTCTGCAGGACCTGAAGCGCTCGATGATTTTGTGCTTATAAAAAGTGATGGCTATCCAACATACAATTTTGCACACATTATCGATGATTTAGAAATGGATGTGACGCATATTATGCGCTCAGATGAATTTATTTCTTCAACTCCTAAATTCCTTGCATTGTATGAGGCTTTAGAAATTACACCTCCAGTATTTGCAACTCTTCCTCCTATAATGGCAGAAGATGGTAAAAAGAAGTTGGGAAAACGTGATGGAGCAAAAGACATTTTGGAATACAGAGATGAGGGTTATTTACCTGAAGCAATGTTAAATTTTCTTGCATATATTGGCTGGAATCCTGGGGATGAAAGAGAAATACTTTCTACACAGGAATTCATTGAAGTTTTTGACTTAGGTAAAGTACAACGCAGTGGAGGTAAGTACAATACTGAAAAACTAGACTGGATAAATAGAGAACATATCAAAAAACTATCTCAGGAAGATTTTTTAACTCATATTAAAAAATACACAAAGGGTTTACTTGAGGACAGTCTGCAGAACGACGAAATACTAGGAAAAATAGAAAAAATTTTACGAGATCATATTACAAAATTCTCTGATATAAAAACCATGCTTGAGAATGGTGAATTAGATTACTTTTTCAAAGCACCTGAAATTATAAAAGAAAAACTTGTCTGGAAAGAAACAAGTTTGGAGAATACTCTTTTGTATATTAAAGAAACTAAGGACGCTTTGGTTTCGCTAAATAATTGGTCTCTTGAAGAAATTAAGAACACCGTCTGGCCATTGACTGAAAAGTATGGAAAAGGAGAGGTTCTATGGCCATTTAGGGTCGCACTAACCGGCAAAGAGAAGTCTCCAGACCCGTTTACTGTTTCCTCTGTCCTGGGGAAAGAAGAAACACTCAAAAGGCTTGAATTAGTGTACAATGTATAGGTCAGGTACAGGTAACTATTATTACTAATAAATTAAGTAAATTATGCCAGCAAAAGCAAACTCAGCATTTATGAAGCCAATGACGATTAGCGCAGATTTGGCTCAAGTTGTCGGAAAAGGCCCAATGCCTCGATCAGAAGTGGTCAAAGCGCTTTGGGTATATATCAAGAAGCACAATCTTCAAGATGCTAAAAACAAGAGAAACATTAATGCAGATGAAAATCTAAAGAAAGTGTTTGGAGGGAAAGGAACAGTCAGTATGTTTGAGATGACAAAACTTGTCTCTAAGCATCTTTCATAATTTTTAAGAATTTGCGAAAAAAACGCCTCTTCAGGCGTTTTTTTTGTTTGACAACATTAATTTTAATGGTTACTGTTACGCATGAATCTTCCTCTATAACCTAAAACTTAGAAAATGGAAACAAATCAGTCCATCAAGGTTGCCATTGCGGACGACCACACACTTTTCAGGAATGGCCTGAAGGGTGAGCTTCAGAAACACCATGATATCAAGGTGGTTGCCGAAGCAGAAAACGGCATGAGTCTTTTAAATCTTATCCGGCAGATACAGCCCGATGTTGTACTTTTAGATATTCAAATGCCGGTAATGGATGGCGAAACAACGCTGTCAGAAATAAAGAAGCGGTACCCACGCATCAAAGTGGTGATGCTCTCTTTGTATGATGACCACAGTGCGGTTTCAAAAATGATGGAACTGGGTGCCAGCTCTTACCTCACAAAAAGCATGAAGGCAGAAACAATATACGAAACGATAAAAGGTGTAGTTACAAATAAAGATGGCTTACACTTTAATGAGCTGATCGACAAATCACTCATTGATGGGATCCGGACCAAACACACAAACGGAAATGGCACTGTTGATGTTCAGCTGAGTGATAAGGAAACTACTATCCTGAAACTCATGTGCGAGGAGAAAAGCACAAAGGAGATTGCAGATATAGTAGAATTGTGTCCCATAACGGTTGAAGCAATCCTGGATAAAATGAAAACAAAAACTGGCACCAAATCAATGGCCGGCCTGATAATGTTTGCAGTAAAGGCCGGGCTCGTCGCTCATGAGCCTGTGTGATCAAAAAAAACAAATTTCGGTATATAATCCCGTGCTACATGTGCGGGATTTTTTATTTGTATTGCAAGTTACAAAATTGTTTATCTAAGTTTTTTGTAGTTGAGACCCTACAGAGACCAGTTTCGCTTTATCGGTCCTTACAGGACCAGTACACCTTTTCAATCCCGACCCCATTGCGTCGGGATAATGAAAAGCTTTTCGATTCTCCGACGCGAGTAAAGCAGTTTACTCGCTTAGACTCACTCTACAAAAATAGCCCTGGAGTTATCCAGAGCTCATTTTTGTACGAGTGACCCTACGGAGAATCGAACTCCGATTACAGCCTTGAGAAGGCCGTGTCCTAACCGTTAGACGATAGGGCCAAGTGACTCATTTGTAACAAAAAAATGCTGTCTTTTCAAGATTTTTATTACGGTATATGATTTAGATGATATTGAAAATATTAAAATACTGTTATGTACAGAGAATACAAGGACACCAGCGACACTTTTATTGATCCGAGTGGAAATCCTTTAGTACTGATACATGATAAAAGGGTGGAGGGTTTTCTAAGAGTAGCAAAAGAATCATTTAAAGATATTGATCCATATATGATGCACTCTGTCTGGAATATGGCTTATTCAAGAAGTTATGAAACATTTGAAATTGGCTTGGGAAACAAGAATCTACTTTCAACAAAAAGAGCGACATTTTTCCGAAATCTCATTTCTTTCTTAACGAAACATAAGTGTAGTATATACGGAATAGGTGTTGGATATTCTTGCAACTCTCTTTCAACCGTACAAGAACTTCCACTCAAAATCAGGCTATCTAACTTTAGTGAAAATATTGTCACTATTCATCACAAAGATAACGCCTTTGAAATAAAACCGTCAAGAAAAAACATCGACTTTTTGAGGAGCTATGAAGAAGAAGGTTTTTATTTTTTGGATGAAGATAATAATTTCATTATTTTGTATGAACAATTAAGTGATCTGGCTTTTTACTTTTAACGACATACTCTCACAAAAAAATTAATCATATGAAGAAAGGAAATATATTTAATTCTCCGGACCTAGAATTTGATCTGGTTAATATAAAACATATATGGTCTGATATGTTCTTCGCAAAAACATACTACCCATATGGGAATAAAAGAATAAGAATTAGGTTAGCAGATTATTTTGAAAGAATACTATTACCGGCAAATCCCTTAGGTTTTGACTTTGTATTACTCAAAAGAAGGAACATATCTCCGAGTTATGAGCTTGAAATCAATACTGCAGTGGCAATATTAATTAATATCTTAGATCAGTACCAAATACTCCCGCAAGGATTTTACTTCTCAATCCCATACCATAGAAGCCTCAAGGATGAGTACGGTGGTGAGCTACGGATTGATTTGACGCTTGAATCACCAACGCTGCCTGAGGTCATCTATGATGAAAACAAAATCTGCATGGGTCAATCAGAATTTCTTTATCCTGAAGTCTATTGGGCTCGACATGGCAAATTGCCCATACAGGAAAACGGGGAAGTCTTTTTCTCCTTTACCGAGCTAACAGGAATGGCAATATAAAACATATACAAAAGGGGTCATCATTTTGACCCCTTTATTTTTTTTATGTTATAACAAATGATATGGCAAAAGATTATTATGAAGTTTTGGGCGTAGCGAAAAACGCCAATCAAGAAGAAATAAAAAAGGCGTTTCGAAAACTTGCTCATCAATATCACCCCGATAAAAACAAGGGGGATGATAAAAAATTTAAAGAAGTAAACGAGGCGTATCAAATTCTTTCAGATGAAGGTAAGCGAGCACAGTATGATCGTTTTGGAAGTGGATTTGAACAAGCACAGGGCTTTGGTGGGTTTGGTCAGCAAGGTGGTTTTGACTTCAGTGGATTTCAACAAGGTGGATTTGATATGGGCGATTTAGGAGATATTTTCTCTGATTTTTTTGGTGGCACACAACAAAGATCACACCGCCCGCAAAGAGGTAGGGATATTGCAACAGAATTAATAATCTCTTTTGAAGATTCAGTCTTTGGAACTGAAAGGGAGGTAGTTTTTACAAAAGTAGGTGAATGCGAAACATGTACAGGTAAAGGAGCAAAACCGGGAACAAAAAAAGAAACTTGTGGTACGTGTAATGGAAAAGGTCAGATACGAGAGAATAGACAAACAATCTTAGGAGCTATTTCTACAACTCGAATTTGTGAAAAGTGTGACGGCATTGGAGAAATTCCTAAGGAAGTGTGCGAAACATGTAAAGGGAAAGGAGTGTTGCGAAAGCAAGAAACAATCAAAGTATCTATCCCGGCTGGAATTCAAAATGGTGAAATGATTAGACTTGTTGGTAAGGGTGAAGGGATAAAAAATGGTACACCGGGAGACCTCTATGTGAAAATAAATACAGCACCACATAAAATATTCACACGTGAAGGGCAAAATCTTCGTATGACTCTTGAGATAAAGCTAACAGACGCACTTCTCGGTACAACATATACCATTGAAACAATTGAGGGTCCGCTTGCTGTAAAAATTCCAGAAGGAGTTTCTCCAAATGAAGTACTCCGGGTTAAAGAAAAAGGGGTGCCAGGTGGTAGAGGGAAGAGAGGTGACTTGCTTATAAGTATTAAAATAAAACTACCTTCAAAGCTCTCGAAAAAAGAAAAAGATGTTATTGAAACCCTAAAGACACTTGGACTCTAAATTTATACTTAGTTTATAAGGATAAAAAGGGCTTTTTTACTTGCAAAAAGGCCCTTTTTCGAATATAATCCGGACGCACGTCTCGTTAACGTGTATTTCTTTGTATTAAAAGACATTTTGCGTGTGTAGTTCAGTGGTAGAACGCTGTCCTGATAAGACAGAGGTCGTAGGTCCGATTCCTACCACACGCACCCGAAGCGTTTTTGTTTCGGTTCAAATGGAAAAAAATAATCCCAAAATTCCTTGGTGGAGAGACAGTTTATTATTCTTCTCAAGAATTTCTGGTTGGATTGCTGGACCAATTTTATTTTCTCTGTTTTTTGGTAAATGGTTGGACAAAAAATTCAATTCAGAACCTTGGATATTTTTAGGAATGACTGCGATTGCATTTGCTGTGTCACTGTTTGGTCTCCTTAAGGAAAGTAAGACCTACATGCAATCAATAGTGAAGCAAAAAGAAGTATTAGAAAATGGAAATACAACACACACCACAGATAAATAATGAACTCACGAACGAGACTCACGTCGATGAATCTTCTCATGGAGAAGTAGTACATGAGGCAACGCTTTTTGCTGAACCAATTATTGAAACCCCATACCTTTCAATAACAAATGCACTTATTACGAGTTGGGTTGCAGTACTTATTATTGTTATCCTATCTTTTCTCATTAGAAAAAACTTAAAAAAAGTTCCTGGAAAATTACAACATGTATTCGAAATAGTGATCGATGGTGCGCTCTCTTTGGCTGATCAAGTAACCGGAAACAGAAATCTATCTAAAAAAATTTTCCCATTAGCATTTTCTGTCTTTCTTTTTGTGCTCATAAACAATTGGCTAGGACTTTTACCAATTGGAGCAATTGGCGTTATTCAAACCCACGGAGGTGTAGAATCTTTCGTCCCTTTTCTTCGTGGTGGTACTGCTGATGTCAATACAACACTCGCATTAGGACTCCTTGTGGTTATAGGTTCAAATATTTTCGGAATTATTTCAATAGGTGTATGGAAATTCTTTAATAAATACATAAACCTTAAGGCAGTAGGGAAGGCAGTGGTGCGTGCAAGAAAAGAACCTACCGGACTAATTGTTGGTCCTATAAGTTTTTTTGTTGGGATCTTGGAAATAATTGGTGAAGTTGCAAAAGTTGCATCGCTATCTTTTCGACTATTTGGAAATATCTTTGCAGGAGAAGTGCTTCTTTTGTCGATGTCTCTTTTGGTTGCATATGCTGTTCCAATTCCTTTTCTTTTCCTTGAGGTACTCGTTGGTGTCATTCAAGCATTAATATTTGCAATGCTTACCCTCGTCTATTTCACGATTGCTTCTCAAGATCACGATGCGCATGAACACGAAGAAAAACATGCGACAGTACACGAACAAAGTCACGCGTAATTGTATAGGCGTTCCATCTTTTCTTAAAAAATTTTTTAGGAAAAGATGGGCCGCGTATCAGCGGACCGGAAGGTCAATTATTAGCAATAAATAGTACAAACCATATGGAATTAACTCCACTTGCAAAGGCAATAGCAATCGGTCTTGGATCACTTGGACCAGGATTGGGTATTGGTCTTATTGGCTCACGAGCAATGGAAGCGATCGGACGAAATCCAGAAGCTGCGAACAAAATTCTTGTTCCTATGCTTCTTGCTGCAGCTTTTGCTGAAGCTATCGCAATCTACGCTCTCGTTATCGCATTTTCAATTAAGTAATTGTACTGTCCGGAGGCCCAATGCTCAAAATATTGAGCATTGCCTTCCGGACAGAAAAACAAAAAATACATGGACGCACTTATCGGAACATTCCACATAGATACAAAATTAATCATTGCGCAAGTTATAAACTTTGCGATTGTATTTTTCGTACTCTATAAATTCGCAATCAAGCCACTTGGAAAACTTATGAATGAACGCTCACAAACTATTCAAAAGGGGCTTGATGATGCAAAAGCAAATGAATCACTCCTTCTAGATACGAAAAAAGCGTATGATGATGAGCTTGCACGTGCACGAAAAGATGCTCAAGCACTTATGTCAGAAATGAAAGCAACAATTGAAGAAAAAAGAGTAGAACTTGTTGCACAAGCTGAAAAAGAGTCAGCACAAATAGTGCAAGCGGGTAAGCAAAGACTTGAAGACGAAAAAAATCAAATGCTCAAAAGCGTTGAAAAAGAACTTGGTATGCTTGTCATTAAGACAACAGAAAAAGTATTGGGTAAGGAAATAAGTGAAAAAATAAATAAAGATATCATTAAAGAGCAGATGACTCACGTAAAATAGTATGACAAAATCTGACGAACGCACAATTGCACATACATTTGCTAACCTGCTTTCAAAAGCAAAGAATGCAAAAGAGGAAAAAGAGATTACAACTTCTTTGGTAAAAGTTCTTAGCAAAAAGAAAGCAGGGGAGCATGCATATGCAATTATGAAAGAAGTACAGACAATACTGCATGAAAAAGAAGGATATATCCAAGCACAGGTCACTGTAAGCACACGTTTATCTACTCAAGAAAAAAGTCATATTAAGGAAATTATTAAGAAAAAATACAAAGCCAAAGACGTACTCTTGGTAGAGCGTCTTGATGAAAGAATCATTGGCGGAATCAAAATACAGGTCGGAGATGAAGTGTTTGATGGAAGTATAAAAAGCAAATTACAAGAGTTACGTACACGATTAAAAGTATAAAGATATGGCAACAGCACAAAATATAATAGAAAACTTAAAAAGAGAGATTGCAAACCTTAAAGCTGATCCGAAACTCGAAAAAGTGGGTGTCGTTACAGAAGTGTTTGATGGGATAGTTCGCGTATCAGGACTTTCAAATATCAGATCATCTGAGATGGTTGTATTCCCAAATGGAGTTGAGGGTGTAGCATTAAACCTAGAAGCAGATTCTATCGGTGTAATTGTTCTCGGTCCGTATGTGGGAATTAAAGAAGGAGATGAAGTTAAAGCTACTGGAAAAATTCTAGACATCCCTGTTGGTGATGGAGACCTCGGAAGAGTTGTTAATGCACTTGGAATCGCAATTGATGGACGTGGAGATATTAAAACAACAAAAACGTATCCTATTGAGCGAGTTGCTCCAGGAGTTGTAACACGACAGTCAGTCGACAAAGCAATGCAGACAGGAATCAAAGCAATTGATGCTCTTATTCCTATCGGACGAGGTCAGCGTGAACTCATTATTGGTGACCGACAAACAGGAAAAACTGCGATTGCAATAGACACTATTTTGAACCAAAAAGACCAGAACATGATTTGTGTGTACGTCTCAATTGGTCAAAAAGACTCAAAATTAAGAAAAATTGAAACACGACTCCGAGAAGGAGGAGCGATGGAATATACTGTGATCGTTTCTGCTGGTGCCTCAGAACCTGCAGCACTTTCATATATTGCTCCGTATGCTGGAGTTGCAATTGCGGAATACTTTATGGACAAAGGTAAAGATGTACTCATTGTCTACGATGACCTTTCAAAGCATGCTGTCGCATATCGAGAGATATCACTCCTGCTTCGTCGCCCTCCTGGTCGCGAAGCGTTTCCTGGAGATGTCTTTTATCTCCACTCAAGACTTCTCGAAAGAGCATGTCGCCGAAATCAAAAATATGGTGGTGGCTCTATCACTGCTCTTCCTATTATCGAAACACAAGCTGGAGACATTTCTGCGTACATTCCAACAAATGTTATTTCAATTACTGACGGACAAATTTTCTTGGAAACTGATCTTTTCTATAAAGGTATTCGTCCTGCGGTTAACGTTGGTAACTCTGTGTCTCGTGTAGGATCAGCTGCACAGATAAAAGCAATGAAAAAAGTTGCAGGAACACTCAAGCTTGACCTCGCACAATTCCGAGAACTTGAAGCATTTGCGCAATTCGGTTCAGATCTTGATGATGCAACAAAGCGTCAACTTGAACGTGGAAAAAGGGCCGTTGAAATGCTTAAGCAACTTCAGTATTCTCCGGTCCCTGTAGAAAAACAAGTTATTGGGCTCTACGCGCTCACTCGTGGATTTATGGATGATATTTCTATTTCAAAAATTAAAGCCTTTGAGACAACTCTCATTGAGTATGTTGAAACAAATGGTAAGCAATTTATTGATGAGGTGAAAACTTCTGGTATGTGGAGTGATGAAGGAGAAATAATTCTTAAAAAATTAATCGACGAATGTAAATCTTCATTTCAAAAAGAATAATATGGCTGTACAAGGTAAAGCAATAAAACAAAGAATAAAGAGTATTAAAAATACTAAAAAAATTACCAAAGCCATGGAGCTTATTGCTGCTTCAAAAATGAAGAAAGCTGTATCAAAAACCCTTGATGCAAGAGCATATGCTCATTATTCTTGGGATGTGCTTCAATCACTTGAGTCAAGAGAAGTTCCACACCCATTATATGAGCAAAAAGATGGAGGAAGAGTGCTTATGGTGGTTATTACCTCAAACAGAGCGTTCTGTGGTGGGTATAATGCGCAAATTATTCGTTCTATTATTTCTTACATTAAAGAACACGCTGGAGAAACAATTAATTTCATTACTGTTGGAAAGAAAGGCGATACCGCACTTCGAAGGCTTGGGAAAAACATTGTTGCAACATTTGATGTTGGTGAATCTGTAACCCTCTCCGATGTAGTACCTGTCGGGGGAATCCTCATGGATGAATTTGAAGCAGACCATTACGACAAAGTTTTTATTGTATATACAGATTATGTGTCAGCACTTCTTCAAAGACCTGTCATCAAGCAAATTCTACCTTTTTCAAAACAATCAGTTTTGGAAACAATTGAAGGATTGGGAGAAGAAAAAAACAGAAATAACAAAGCTGAATATTTGTTTGAACCAGGATATGAAAATATTCTCAATGTCTTGATTAAAAAAATTTCTCGCATGCAAGTCTATCACACACTTCTTGAATCATTTGCATCTGAGCAATCAGCGCGAATGCTTGCTATGAAGAATGCCTCAGATGCGGCAGGGGAGATGATAGAAGATCTGACACTTATGTTTAACAAGGCACGTCAAGCTGGAATTACACAAGAAATATCAGAAATTAGCGCCGGTATGGCAAGCGTAAGCTAAAAATGATTAATTAATAATTTAGTAGTCATATAGTATGAAAGGAAAAATAACACAAATCATCGGACCGGTCGTGGATATTACATTCGACAATCATGTTCCGAAAATATACAACGCTCTTGAAGTAAAATCAGGAGAAAAAACAATAGTGCTCGAATCGCAATACCAGATTGGTGATTCTTCTGTGAGAGCTGTTGCGATGGATTCTACTGATGGACTTGCACGAGGAATGGAAGTATTTGATACAGGTGCTCCGATCTCAGTTCCTGTTGGCACAGAAACACTTGGAAGAATATTTAATGTCTTGGGAGAAGCTATTGATGATGGAAAGGAAGTAAAAAACGAGAAAAGACTTCCGATCCACAGAGAAGCACCTCTCTTTACCGATCAAGCAACAAAGGTAGAGATTCTTGAAACAGGTATTAAGGTTATCGATCTCATTTGTCCAATTGTAAAAGGAGGAAAAGTGGGACTTTTCGGTGGTGCTGGAGTTGGAAAAACTGTGGTCATCCAAGAGCTTATTCATAACATCGCTTCAAACCATGGAGGATATTCTGTCTTTGCTGGTGTTGGCGAAAGAACAAGAGAAGGAAATGACCTCTATCATGAAATGAAAGAATCTGGCGTGTTAGATAAAGTTGCCATGGTTTTTGGACAAATGAATGAGCCACCAGGTGCGAGACTTCGTGTCGCACTTTCAGGCCTTACTATGGCTGAGTACTTTAGAGACGAGGAAAATAAAGATGTGCTCCTTTTCGTCGACAATATTTTCAGATTTACACAAGCTGGATCAGAGGTGTCTGCGCTTTTGGGACGTATTCCATCAGCCGTCGGATATCAACCAACACTTGCATCTGAGATGGGAAATCTTCAGGAGCGTATTACTTCAACTGACAAAGGTTCTGTTACCTCTGTCCAGGCTGTTTATGTTCCAGCTGATGACCTTACGGATCCAGCCCCTGCAACAACATTTGCGCATCTAGACTCTACAGTTGTGTTGAATCGTTCTCTTTCTGAGCTTGGTATTTATCCAGCTGTAGATCCACTTGATTCATCTTCAACAATTCTTGATCCAAACATAGTAGGAAGTGACCACTATGAAACAGCTCGAGAAGTGCAACGCGTGCTTCAACGATACAAGGATCTACAAGATATTATTGCAATTCTTGGAATGGAAGAACTTTCACAAGACGATAAAGAGCTTGTTATTAGAGCACGCAAAATACAAAAATTTCTCTCACAGCCATTCTTTGTTGCAGAACAATTTACTGGAAGAAGTGGGGAATATGTGACACTTCAAGATACAATACGATCATTCAAAGAGATCCTCGAAGGTAAACACGACGACAAGGCAGAAAATGATTTCTACATGAAAGGTTCTATTGACCAAGTTGGTAAATAAAATGAAACAACTTAACCTAAAAATAATAACACCAGAGAAGGTAGTTATAGAAGAAACAGTAGATCAAGTAACTATTCCAACAACAGAAGGTGAGATCACCATCTTGCCTGGGCATGTTCCATTGGTTTCGCTTCTTGGTAAAGGAGATATTGTTGCGAAAGTCTCTGGAGAAGATGTCCCGTTTATTGCTATTGGTGGATTCATACGAGTACACGACAACGAAGTTGCTATTATGGCAGATTTTGCAGAACATGTTTCAACTGTAGCAACAGAGAATGCCATAGAAGACGCGAAAAACAAAGCAAATGAACTTCAAAAGAAATTCGAAAATAATGAGATTGTTGACGCAGAACATTTTGAAGCTGAGCTTGAGAGAAGCCTCATGCGAGCACGTATTGGAGATAAGTGGAAAGTAAAAAAATATAGGAAATAAAATAAAGGGGAGAACATCCCCTTTATGTGTAGAATTTTTTAAAAATAAAAAAGATATAGGCACAAAATAGAACCCAAGCAAAGATACTTGCAATGATCCTTTCTTTTTTTCTATTTTCACCTTGGCCAGCTTTTGAAAAGCCTGCTTGTTTAGGTACTTCTATAAGATAGTATACTGCAACACCAAGGGAAGCTATTCCCACTATGCATAAAACTGGTGCTTCAAATCCCGGATTGTTAAAAATACTTAAAATTTTCCAAAAAGCCAAAAAGATAATTGTAGGAATACAAATTGCTTTTATTCCACCAAGTAAGCCTTGCAAAAGGCCTATACGCATGTTTTTCATGGTTAATTTTTGTTAAAGGTGTATCAATAGTAATAATGAGTTATTAAAAATTTGCTGTCAAATAAAAAATGCGAGACGTAGTGCCTCGCATGCTTAAAGTAATATTTTATACAGATAGTCCCCAAACAAAGAAAACAAGGAACAGTACGAAAGTAACCCAGATAATTATTAGTGCCCTTTTAGGTGGTCTGTGTTTTGAGTCAGAGAGTGATCTGTAAACACCGAGCATCACCTCATAGCAAAAAAGTGGTCCAACGAAAACAATAAGTGTCAAAGATCCAAGCAGTGATAATGTATGTTGAACATATCGTATACAACATACAAAAAGCACTACTAATATCATAAAAATAATTCCACCCGCAAGTCCTGAAAGAACACCGTCAAGCGAAACCGATGAATCATCTTTATTTTTCATTTGATTTCAATTTAAAAGATTTCAAGTTCTCTTTGACGTACTTCTAATACGTCAGTTACTTTTTTTACATTTTCAATACCAAGATTGTGAACCTGCTTTATTGTTTCTTCGTCATTACAAATAACCTTTATTTCAGGTACAATATCAACGTTTTTGAAAATTTGCTCTATAAGTAACTTTGCACCTGAAATTCCCGGTAAATCTATAATGACAAGAATGTCAGGGGTATCTCCAGCCTTAATTTTCTCAATGGATATTTTCATTGTGTAAATTTCCGTAATGTTGAAATCTACATATTCACTAAGAAGCTTTTCTTTTATCTTTTGATTTATTTCTCCGAAACCTTCAAAAGCATCAAGAAAACAGAGGAAAACTTTTTTCATACTCACGTTTTAAGTTTTAAAATTCTGTCATACTATACCTTTTAATAATAAAAAGTCAATATTACTGAAACTGCAGATATCTCGTATATTTTCTTGTATGCAATATCAAATACTTTTGTTTTACAAATACGTAAAGATAAAAGAACCAAAAATCGAAATGGAACGCCAAAAAGCGGTGTGTGAAGCTTTGGGATTGAAAGGACGCATGATTATTGCAGAAGAGGGGATTAATGGTACTTTTGAGGGCACTTTAGAAAACACCGAGAAGTATGTTTCATGGATAAAGTCCGACAAACGATTTAGTGACATTCATTGGAAAAAAAGTGTTGGAACTGGTGATGCGTTTCCCAAACTTTCAATAAAAGTACGCAAAGAAATTGTTTCGCTTCATTTAGAAGATAAATATGGTGAAGATATCGACCCGAAAAAATTAACTGGTATTCATTTATCTCCAGACAAACTAAGAAAATGGTATGAGACTGGTAAGGAATTTTACATTGTGGATATGCGAAATGACTATGAACTCAATGTAGGTAAATTTGAAAATACAATATTTCCTGGCTTAAAAAATTTCAGAGATTTGAGAGACACCGTCCACACCCTAAACCACCTAAAGGATAAACCTGTTTTGACTGTCTGTACTGGTGGTGTAAGATGCGAAAAAGCTTCAGGATTTTTAAAACGGGAAGGATTTAGGGAAGTCTATCAATTAGATGGCGGGATAGTATCATACATGGAAAAATACCCTGGTATTGATTTTAAGGGCTCTTTATATGTCTTTGATAAAAGAATTACCATGCACTTTAATGACCCGCATACACATGAAGTAATCGGCGTATGCGAGATGTGCGGTGAAAAGTCTGAAAGATACATAAATTGCCAAAACTTAAACTGTCATAGACATTTTATTGCTTGTGAAAAATGTGCACCGGACACTGAATCTCTTTTTTGTAATGACTCATGCAAAGAAATAAGTATAGAGGCTACCTCAACTAAAAAGTAGTATGAAAACTGGAACACTTTTTGTAGTCGGAACGCCAATTGGCAACTTAGAAGATATTACATATAGAGCTATAAAGACTTTGGCCGAGGTTGATTTGATTTTGTGTGAAGATACGAGAACGACACAAAAATTACTCTCTCGTTTCAATATCAAAACTAAAACAATAAGCTATAACGCGCACGCTTCATCAAAAAAACACGATGATATTGTTTCATTACTCAAAGAAGGGAAAAATATTGCCCTTGTCTCTGACGCAGGAACACCTGGAATTTCTGATCCAGGATCTCTCTTGGTTTCTAAAGTACGCGAAGAAGGGATTGATTCTATAGTTGCCGTGCCCGGCCCAACAGCCATCACTGCATTGTTCTCAATAGCAGGAATATTCGGTAATGAGTTTGCTTTTCTTGGGTTCGCACCTCATAAAAAAGGAAGGAAAACATTTTTTGAGTCGCTGCCGAAGTATTCTTTTCCTGTTATTTTTTACGAATCAAATCATAGAATATTAAAAGCTCTAGAATCTTTAAAAGAAAATAACGTCAAAAAAGTTGTCATAGGAAGAGAACTTACAAAAATGTACGAAGAAGTACTGATTGGAACTCCAGAAGAACTCATCTTCACTCTTTCAAAGAATCCGAATAAGCAAAAAGGGGAGTTTACAGTACTTATTGATAATAAATAGACTTTAACTTTTATGTTATAATCCATCCATATGTTTTATATTAGGATTTTAGCAATTTTAGGTATCATAACCCTTTTAGTAACATTTTCAGGTATCCCCGTCGCGTGGAAAGATATCTTCCATGTAGTGGTCGGGATAGTTATCCTTGTACTTGCATGGCTTAGATATCAAGTTATGAGAGAAAGAAAAGAGGCAAAGAAAGCATCAATAACGTACGAGGAAACGACAACTATAATAAATCAATAGTAATGGAAGAACATCAAGAATTAATTGCAAAAAAATACAGAAAAACGATTGCTATCACGGTAGTCGCGCTTTTGTGTTTTTTCACCGCCGGTATTTATATTGGCTACGCAAATAGACCTTGGATAGATAAAGTTACTGGCGTAAAAAATCAAGAAAATTCAAAAATACTTGGCACTGCTGATGCTGACTTTGACTCTTTCTGGAAAGTGTGGACACTTATTGATGAGAAATACCCAAGTGCAAAAGATGTAACAAGCCAGGACAGAATTTGGGGTGCAATAAAAGGACTCGTTTCGTCGCTTGAAGATCCATATAGCCAATTTTTTGATCCAGAGGAAGCACAGGAATTCGCTGAAGAAATTTCTGGAAGTTTTTCTGGTATTGGAGTTGAGATTGGCGTCAAAGACAAAATTCTTACTGTCATAAGTCCACTTAAGGACAGTCCTGGAGAAAAGGCTGGTCTAAAGCCGGGAGATAAAATATTAAAGATAGGTGATGTTGTCGCAACAGGATTAACAACTGATGAGGCAATAAAGTATATTAGAGGTCCTGAGGGTACGGCTGTCACTCTTACGATCTTGTCTGAGGGAACATCAGAACCAAAAGAAGTTGAAATCATTCGGGCAACAATACAGATACCAACCATAGACTCGCAAACAAAAAATGGTGTGTATGTTATTTCCTTGTATCAATTCAACGCAAACGCCACCACTCTAATGAGGAAAGAGTTTCAGAATTTTAAGAAAACTGGTCTTAAGAAACTTGTGCTTGATATGAGGGGTAATCCAGGCGGCTACTTAGATTCAGCGGTTGATATTACAAGTGAATTCTTGCCAGCTGGTGCAGTAATTGTAAGTGAGGATTTCGGTGGGAAACAAGACCCTGAAATTTATAGGAGTAAGGGGTCTCTCATGATTCCGAAGGATGTTTCGGTTGTTGTTTTAATTGATGGAGGTTCTGCATCAGCATCTGAGATTCTAGCAGGTGCACTTGGAGAAAATCAGCGAGCAACAATAATTGGTACAAAAAGCTTTGGTAAAGGTTCTGTACAGGAGCTTGTTCCGGTAACGGACGACACTGCGGTGAAAATAACAATAGCAAAGTGGCTCACGCCAAATGGAAACTCTATCTCTCAGAAGGGAATCACGCCACATATTGAAGTATCACTGACAAAAGATGATATTGAAAACAAGCGTGACCCGCAACTAGACAGAGCGATTGAATTTCTTAATACAGGAAAATAAATGAAAGTACTACTTTTAAAACACGTAAAAGGAATTGGCCAACAGGGTGAGGTCAAGGAAGTCAAAGAAGGCTATGCTATGAATTTTCTCATTCCTCAAAAGCTTGCCGAACCTGCAACAACAAATACTGTTAAGCAGTTAGAACTTTTAAAGAAAAACAAAGAGGTCCGATCCGAAATACACAAGGATTTGCTTTTAAAAGAGCTAGAACCTCTAGCTGATAAGGAGATAGAAATATATAAAAAAGTTAACTCACAAGGATCGCTATTTGGCGGCGTTACAATACAAGAAGTAAGAGACTCTATTGTAAGCCAACATAAAATTCATGTACCGGAACACTTAATCCAACTACAAGAAGACATAAAACATACGGGGATATATGAAATCTTCATAGGTGACAAGAAAAAACTAGGCAAGGTTTTTCTTGTTCACTTGAAAGTTTTGGGTCAATAAAATACAAAAAAACATGGAAGATAAAATCTGCCAAAACTGCCAAACAAAATTTAACGTAAGCACAACTGACATAGACTTTTACCAAAAAATTGACGTACCAACACCAAAACTTTGCCCGACTTGTAGAGTAAAAAGAAGACTTTCTTTCAGAAATGAAAGAACTCTGTATAAACGAACTTGTGATTTGTGTAAAAAAGATGGAGTTTCTATATATCCTGCAAATACTCTTTTCCCGGTATTTTGCCACCACTGTTGGTGGAGTGATAAATGGGATCCACAAGCGTATGCTCTCGACTTAGATCTTGGGAGACCATTTTTACAGCAATTTGAAGAACTAAAGAATAAAGTACCTAGGATAGCACTTTTGGTTATAGATAGCGTTCAATCTGATTACACAAACAATGCTGGAGAAAATAAAAATTGTTATTTAGTATTTGCAGCTGAAAAGAATGAAGACTGTGCATATTCACGATTACTCATGAATAGTAAATTCGTGCTTGATGCGTGTTCAGTATATGAATCAGAGTTATCTTATGAACTGACAGATTGTCGAAAATGCTACAAATGCATGTTTTCAGAACAATGTCAGGAATGTAGTGATGTATATTTTTCTTTCGACATGAGAAATTGTCAAAACTCAATTTTCTGTACTCATGGCAGAAATGTCAGTTATCGGATATACAACAAGCCTGTCAGTAAGGAAGAATTTGAGAAGAAAAAAAATGAAATATTTTCTTCATATGAAAATCTTGAGAAAGCAAAAGAGGAATATAAAAAACTGAGAGAAAATACCTTCGTACAATTTGCGATACAGACCAAATGTCAAAATGCTACAGGAGATTACATGTACAACTGTTTTGACGGAATAAGACTTTTTGATGTTCGAAATGCAAAAGATTCAGCGTATATGGCTGATGCTGAAGATCCAATTGATTGCCAAGACTGTAATAATATTTATTTTAAACCCGAAAGATGTTACCAAATAATGGGATCACTTCAAACAAATAACTCAAGAGTCGGCGTCTACATCATGTTTTGCAATAATGTCGATTACTCAGATAGTCTATACCATTGCAGTGACTGTTTTGGGTGTGTTGGTTTGAACAAGAAAAATTATTGTATCCTCAATAAACAATATACGAAAGAAGAATATTTTCAATTACGCGAAAAAATAATTTCTCAACTCAAATCAGAAGAAATTTACGGAGAATTTTTCCCTCCAAATCTTTCTCCGTTTGGATACAACGAAACACTCACACAAGAGTACTACCCACTTAAAAAAGAAGAGGCTATCAACACGGGTTTTCGTTGGCAAGAAGAGACTACTGGCACCTACGGAAAAGAAACAATCACATCGCGGGACATACCTCAATCAATCAAGGAAGTAACTGACGCTATCACCACAGAGAGTCTTGCATGTGTTGATTGTGGGAAGAACTACCGTATCACACACATGGAACTTGAATTTTATAGAAGAATGAACATACCTCTTCCGAGAAGAGATTTTGAGTGTCGTCACAAACTTCGTATGGCAAAACGTACACCAAGAGAACTTTGGACAAGAACCTGCATGTGTACTCATGAAAATCATGGACATAATGCCGAGTGCATTAATTCTTTTGATACAGCATACGCCCCAGAAAGAGTAGAGCAAATATACTGCGAGGATTGTTACCAGAAAGAAGTAATATAAATGGAAACCAAAACCTGCCAAAACTGCAAAAGCGAATTTATCATTGATCAAGATGATTTTGACTTCTATGCAAAAATCAATGTTCCACCTCCAACATTTTGTCCGGAATGTAGAGCTATCAGAAGATTAACATTTAGAAATGAAAGGGTGTGGTACAGAAGAAATTGTGATGCAACAGGTAAACAAATACTTTCAATGTTTTCTCCTGATACACCATATACTGTGTATGAGGAAAAATATTGGAAAAGTGATGCATGGGATCCTATGGATTATGGTAAGGATTATATAGAATCTGAAACCTTTTTTGATCAGTTAGATAATTTATTTAAAAAAGTACCTCATCCTAACCTAATTCAAAAAAACAACGTAAACTGTGAATACTCAAACTATACACTCAATGGTAAGAACTGTTACTACTGTGCAAGTTTTGATGAAGTAGAGGATAGTGCATATTGCTTCACGAACAATACAAGAATTAAAAATTGCCTTGATTTGCATGTTACAGCTGAATCAGAATATTGTTATGAACTTATTGACTCAAAAAAATGTAGTCGAGTTTGCTTTGCGCAAAACTGTGAGTCATGTGTAAATTCAATTTTTCTATATGATTGTCGAAATTGTACAGACTGTTTTGGATGTATTGGGTTGCGAAATAAACAATATTATATTTTTAATGAACAATATGACAAGGAAACATACAAGGAAAAAATAAAAGAACTGTGGGACGGTGGTTATACAAAACTGAAAGAATCTTTAAAAAAGTTTAATGAGTTAAAAATTAAAGTTCCTCATAAATTTGCAAACATAGTTAATTCTTACAATGTAAGCGGAGATAATATAGCAAATGCTCGAAACTGTCACTTTTGCTACATAGCAAAAGAAAATATTGAAAATTGTAAGTACTGTTTTCGTGTATGGGAAAATACTAAAGATGGCTGGGATGCTTACTGTGCGTGGAAAGGATCAGAACTTTTTTATGAGGCACATAGTATAATTGGTCAAAGAATATTTTTTTCACTTTATGTTTGGGGAGGTCATGATGTTGAATACTCATACAATTGTTTTGACTGCAACAACATATTTGGTTGCGTCGGATTGAGAAATAAATCTTATTGTATTTTAAATAAGCAATACTCAAAAGAAGAATATTTAAAGCTGATTGAAAGAATTAAAGAAAATATGCGTATGGCAAAAGAGTACGGTGAATTTCTTCCATCAAGTGTGTCACCATTTGCATATAATGAAACTATTGCTCAAGACTACTTTCCACTATCAAAAAAAGAAATTATTGAAAAAGGATATAGATTTAAAGAAGCAGAAAAGAAAAATTATGCTATAAGCATGAACAGCAACAGTATTCCTGAAAATATCTCAACTATTAACGAATCGATAGTAAATGAAGTACTGGCGTGTGAGCACAATGGAACATGCTCTGAACTTTGTGCTACTGCATTTAAAATTACAAAAGAAGAATTACAGTTTTATAGAAATTTAAATTTACCTTTGCCTAGACTTTGTCCAAGTTGTCGTCATTTTAGAAGAGTTAATTTAAAGAATCCTATGAAACTTTGGACAAGAACATGCATGTGCCAGAATGGTAATCATGGACACGAAAGAACATGCCCTCAAAAATTTGAAACACCGTATGCTCCAGAAAGAAAGGAACTAATTTATTGTGAAAAATGTTACCAACAAGAGATACTCTAAATGAATATTAATACCTGCCAAAACTGCAAAGGCGAATTTGTCATTGATCAAGATGATTTTGACTTCTATGCAAAAATCAATGTTCCACCTCCAACATTTTGTCCGGAATGTAGAATGAAGCGTAGAATGAATTGGCGTAATGTTAGATCACTCTATAAACGAACTTGTGGCTTGTGTCAAAAGAACTTAATAAGCATGTATCCAGACGACGGAGCGCCAGTCTATTGTATTGAGTGTTGGAACAGTGATAAGTGGAATCGTTATGAGCATAAAATGCAATATGATTTTTCGGAAAATTTTTTTACACAACTCAATAAATTATTTAAAAAAAATCCACGACCATATAAGTACGCTTTTGGGAATTTAATCAACTCCGAGTATGCAAACTATATAAAAGACAACAAAAACGTTTATTTATCATACTCAATTGTTGTTGGTGAAGATATTTTGTATTCAGAAAGTCTTGATAAATCCAAAAATAGTATTGATTGTTACGCTGCTGAAAGCATTGATGGATGTTCTTATAATGTAGATTGTGAAGGCAATTACAATACACATTATGCTGTTAAATCAGAAAAGTGTATCGACTCTTACTTTATATATGACTGCGTTAATTGTAAAAATTGCTGTCTGAGTTCAAATTTAAGAAATCAATCTTATGTATTTAAAAATCAAAAACTAGAAAAAGAAGAGTACGAAAAAGCTGTTTTAGAATTAAAACTTGAGACGTATTCAGGTTTTGAAAATACGAAAAAAATATTCGATAGCATGCTTGTTACTGACACCATACATAAGTACGCATATGTCTACTCTGTGGAAAATGCAACGGGAGATTACATACACAATGTAAAAAATGGAAAATATATTTTTAATGCTACTGAATCTGAAAATGTCGCATATAGCATGAGAATATTGCAAAATGTCAAAGATTCTTATGATCTTCAGGGTGTAGGAGCCAATGTTGAGCTTGTCTATGATTCTGTAGCAGCAACACAAGACACATATAAGGATTTTTTCTGTTATATAACTATACAAGGTAGTCGTGAATGTGAATATTCAATACATTTGAGAAATTGTGCAAATTGCTTTGGTTGTGTGGGTCTAGTAAATGCCCAATATTGTATTTTAAACATGCAATATACAGAAGAAGATTATTTTGTACTTGTAGAAAAAATTAAAAAGCACATGAATGAAACTCCTTATGTCGACAAGAAGGGAAGGGTATACAGATATGGCGAATTTTTTCCTTATGAAATGTCACCGTTTGGATATAATGAAACAAATGCTTTCGATTTTTTCCCGATAACAGAAGAAGAGGCGCTAGAAAAAGGATATAATTGGACAAAGAAAGACAAGAGAGAGTATGAGGTCACAATTGATTCAACCAATTTACCTGAAAGTATACACGATGTTAAAGAAGAGATAGTAAAAGAAATAATAAGTTGCCCTAGTGGTGGTGATCAAAGATACCAATGCACAAGCGCATACCAAATAAGACCAGAAGAACTTGCATTTTATAGATCAAAAAAACTTCCACTTCCTAGAAGCTGTCCAAATTGTAGACATTACAAAAGATTAAAATACAGGAATCAGCCACGATTGTACAAAAGAGAGTGTAGTAATAGGTGTGGAAAAATATTTGAAACAACATACACCCCTGATCGTCCTGAAAAAGTATATTGTGAGGATTGTTATCAGAAAGAAGTATTGTAATTATGCAAAGTAAAACTCCAAAATTTGATACCTTGCTTGATGAAATACTTGGATCCCTCATACCACACAGACGTACATGTGTATGGAAAGGCAAGCACGCATATTGTGAAGAAGAGTTTGAACTTGAAGTAGGGGATATAGAATTTCTTAAATTCTTGCGAGTACCTCCACCAAATTTCTGTCCTACCTGTAGAAGAATGAGAAGAATGGTTCATATGGGTACGATTCATTTATTCAAGCGTGCATGTGATGCTCCAGAACATGATGAAATGATTATTTCAATATTCTCGAAAGAATGCCCGTTTCCTGTCTATGATTATAAATACTTTGTTTCTGAAGAATTTGACGCACTTGCTTTTGGTAAAAATTATAATGTAGCCGAGAGTCCCATGGAGCAGTTATGGGGGATGCGAAAAACTTTCCCTATGCCATCATTTTTAAATCGTGATCTTCTAAGTGTAAATAGTGAATATACAAATGGTGGTAGAGATCTGAAAAATGGATACTACACTTCTGGGTGTTTTCATTCTGAAGATATTTGGTACTCAAATCTTGTAAACAAAAGCAAAAGTATTATGGATTCAAGATCAATAAATACTTCAGAGTATGTATACAATAGTGCATATTCTCGTAACTTATATAAATGTTCCTTCACATACTTTAGCAAAGAATGTAGTGACAGTATTTTTTTATACGATTGTAGGAATTGCACAGACTGTTTTGGTTGTGTTAATTTGCGTAATAAAAAATATCATGTGTTCAACAAAGAACTTGCGAAAGAAGAATATGCAACGTTTATGAAAAATGTTTACCCACTTACGCGAGAAAAACTTAACGCATATGCTGAAGAATTTTGGACGTTAGTACACAGACTGCCGATGAATGCCTCCCAAAATACCCAGACTGAAAACTCAACCGGTATACTACTGTCACGAAGCAAAAATGTATACGATGCCATTCATAGTGAGAACTCAGAAAATGTACGACATATTGATGGAGCTCTTTCACACAAAGATTCAATGGACTTTTTATTCTCTGGTGGACACTCAAATAATTTGTACATGACCACTAACATTGGTTCGGAATCAAGCAAGGTGAAGTTTTCAATTTCATCAAAGTTTTGCCTTGAATCTGAATTTATTTTTAATTCCAAAAGCCTTACTAATTGCTTTATGTGTTTTGGACTCGAGAATAAATCTTTTTGTATTTTAAATCAACAATACACTCAAGAAGAATATTGGCCACTCGTTGATATAATAAAAACTGAGATGCTCAAAAGGGGAGAGTATGCTGATGGGCCAGGAATGGAATTTTCTGCCCAGGCATATAATTTCTCTTTAGCGAATATTGCATTTCCTTTATCTGAGGAGATCATACTCTCGCTTGGTGGGTATGTTGGAAAAGAGCAAGAATCAAATACAGACGGTATAGAAATTATTGACTCTGAAAATATTCCAGAGAACATTGATGAAGTAAGTGACAAAATAACGACCAAAGCTTTGCGATGTACTCTTAGTGGAAAACCTTTTAAGGTTATTCAAACTGAACTCGATTTTTATCGTAGAATGAAACTACCACTTCCAAATATTCACCCAACTATTCGAACAGATAAAATGTATCACATTGGTGCAGTTGGTAAAAAATACAACACTACGTGTAATAAGTGCAATACGGATATACTTTCTATTTTTGATCCAAAAGAAAATTATAATTTCTATTGCGAAAACTGTTATCAACAAGAAATTATTTAAACTAAAAAATCCCCGGAAGGGGATTTTTTAGTTAGATAACATGTACCATTTTTCTGACTGTGGTTGTGCCATCGTATTTTTTCTTTCGAGAGTTTGTGAATTTTATTATTCCAGACTTGAGAGCAAACAATGTGTAATCCTTTCCTGTTCCAACATTTTTTCCTGGAAGGATTTTTGTTCCTCTCTGTCTTACAATAATAGAACCAGCTTGTGCTTTTTCACCTGCGTAGAGCTTTGTCCCGAGATACTTCGGATTTGAGTCCCGCAGGTTTTTGGCGGTTCCGGCCGCTTTCCTATGTGCCATATTTGTTAATTAAATAATTAAGAATGAATAATTCAAAATAAAAAAGTAGAGTTATATAGCTAGAGTAACGAGATGCTATAATAACCGTACCGAATGACTATAGATGATTTTAACCCTAAAATCAAGTCCTTTTTTGACAAACCAGCCATTTCTAGGGTCTTATATAGCCTAAGTATTTGCTTGTTAATGGTGGCTTCATTTGGCCTTGGTAAATTATCTGTTTTAGATCAAAAAACTGATAAAAATGAGTCCTCAGTTGCCATATATCTTCCAAATGGCACAAGATACGTTCCGAATAGGGAAGAAGGGTCTCTAAATGGCCCAAATTTAGCCAATTTAGAGACTTTCGGGGGCAATCAAGGAAATACTGGGCTTAGTCAAGATTTAAGGGTTTTTGCCTCAAAAAACGGCAAAAATTACTATTATCTGGATTGCACGGCAGGAAATACAATAAAAGAAGAAAATAAGGTTTGGTTTGCTGATCCTGAAAAAGCAGAAGAGGCAGGATACACTAAATCAAGTAAATGTAAGTAATATTGACTTTTGTGGCATTTATTATATTGTAAAGCTGATTTTCAAACTTAAAAACTCAAAAAATAAACCATATGCGGAACTTCATTTTTTCTTTTAGAGGTGCTTTATTACTAAGTATTCTTGTGGCCTTAGCCTTAGGAATGTACTGGGGTATATCAATTGATTCTCGTATTATTTTACAGTCATCACTGTTTATTCTTGTGATGAACTTTATCACTGCAGCAAGAGGAAACAGAAATATTATAAGAATCGAGGAGGCGGCCAAATCTTATGGGGATTTACTACCAAGTCAACTCAAAAAAGGAATCAGGTTTGGGAGCATTCTCACATTCACCATCGGATCGATGCTCGTAATTTTGATGGTAAAACAACTTCTTCAGATATCAGCACATGAGGAAGATATTCAAAAATT
>CAZDDY010000003.1:38842-41300 GCA_964504455.1 uncultured Candidatus Saccharibacteria bacterium
CACTTCCCTGGGGCTAAAAAGAAAAAAGCCCCTGCGCGCAGAGACTTCTTCCCACGGTGTCCTTATAAACTATTTTCGAATATTTGTGAAGTCTTTAAAATTTACAATTTCTTTAATAAAAAATCCCCGACTTACGCCAGGGATTATAAACCAAAACCAACTGCTTATGAGAACGTTGCGTTCCCAAAGTTAAAAAATAAAGATACCAAAGAACTATTTGTAGCATAAAATCATGAGACATACCTGTATATGGCATCAGGGCAATCATCTCCCCTTTCCACAATAATTCTGCCACCAGCAGACTCTAAAATTGGTATTGGTTTTTCAATCAAACCAATTTTTGCTAACACATGCATCAAGTAATCATGAGAAAAATGATATGGATATTTCTTTAATTTTCTCCGACCATTTAATCCCGGCAATGGATCAATGTAGGATCTCGGCATCACATGACCGAAGAATGGCTGAGCAAAACGTCTTTTACCTGCTGGGCATATGACTTGATGAAGGCCAGCTTTAATCCATCCATTAGTAATGTGCTCGAGCATGAGGCCCGCATTCACAACTATAGAGTCATGTCTTACTGGCAACGGTGCCAAGACACCATTTTGTATCAATTCAAGACCTTCCTCCACTCTGGCAAGCAAGGTTAAAACATTTATATCATAATGTTTGAACGCACAGACACCAGCTGCGTTGCCACCTAATACAGCTTCGGATTCTTCGTCACGAATAATTGTGCTTCGCTTAGGATAATCGATGAGACGAAGTGTATTGTTTCCTTCTTTCATCAGAAAGAAGTCTTCGTTTTTTGCAACAATAAGTCCTAATGCCCGGAGCAAGGTTCGATACAGATTTCTCATTGCATCGAAATACGAAACATAACACCTCCTGAACTCCGGAACTTCTTTAACAAATAAAAATTCATGTAGATCGCCGGTTTGCCAAAAATGTTTATTATCCACTTTTTTGGCTCCATCACCAATCTCAACACCAAATGGTGTATAGCCATTTTGTCTTCCGGTCTCAGTGAACTCATATTTTTTTCTTACTTTTTCCGGAAGGTCAAAAAACTTTTTCATGGACTTTTCTAAGTCATAGAGTAAAGTATCCGAGATGCAATGATTTCTCAGGAAAAAGAAAGCGGTTGTTACAAGACTTTCCTTCATCCCTTCAAGGAAATCTTTTCTTTTTCTACCACCAGCATACCAATCGCTTAGATTATGCGTGTAAAAACTTGTATGTGCCATAAGGAGTATTTTTAGTTTTTAATGTCGCATTTAGAGTATCTATATTTTCCTTTAGTGTCAAACAAAAAAGCCCTCCATTGCTGAAGGGCCGAACACCATCCTATGAAGGGTTAGCGGTGAAATTATTTTCCAATATGCAGATTTAATGCTTTTTGCTTATCTACAAGATATAAAATCAGTGCCATCCTTGTATATAATCCGTTTTCAGCTTGTTTGAAATACCAAGCTCTTGGGTCATTATCAATCTTCTCAGATATTTCATTTACCCTTGGAAGTGGATGAAGTAGTATTGAATTCGTTTTCATTCTTCTCATTGTTTCTTCAGTTATAGTAAATACATCACGAACCTGCAAATAAGAATCCTCGTCCGGAAAACGCTCTTTTTGAACCCTTGTCCAGTACAACACATCTGGATTAAAACTTGTAATCACATCATTCAGATTATCGTCTTCATCGTACTTCATACATTTAACATTATGCCTCTCAAGATATTCAAGAATATCAGACGCCATTTTTAGTTCTTTGGGAGACATAAAAACGATTTCAACATTCTCGAACTTTGCTAAAAGATAAGACAACGACCTCACAGTTCGTCCGTTTTTTAAATCACCACCCATAATAATCTTGATTCCTTGTTTTACAACAGGGAATCTTTCAAATATTGTGAATAAATCCAGTAATGCTTGAGTGGGATGTTGTCCTGCCCCATCTCCTGCATTTATGAGCGGAATGCCATGGGAATTTGTAACTTCGGCTGCTTTTCTTGATGCCCCTTCCTCATAATGACGTAGAACTATAACGTCTGGATGATATCTCGATAATACCTCCATAGTGTCTGTGATAGATTCTCCTTTAATGGCAGATGAAAATTCCTTTGCATTCTCTGTACCCATAATATGCATCCCGAGGTGCGATGCAGCAAATTCAAATGAAAGTCTGGTTCTGGTACTCGGTTCGTAAAAAAGATGGAGAAGATTTTTATGTCTAAGAAATGTTCTCAGTTTTTCTTTCCTTTCACCTCCCGCTCCAAATTCTCTCTTGATTATCATTGTCAAACCAAAAAGAACCATAATAGTATCTAAATCCAATTGCTGAGCTTGGATTAAATTATTGGCTGTTTTCATTTTCAATTATTAAGTTTTTTGTTCAATCCATATTACGAATTAAAAGATTCCTTGGCAAGTACCTATTTTCATCCAAAATTAAAA
>CAZDDY010000004.1:0-33235 GCA_964504455.1 uncultured Candidatus Saccharibacteria bacterium
GATGATTGAACCTAGATTTGCCGTTGTTTCGCTCAGGCCATACTGTAAATGATAATTCTTGAGTGTATCTTGAAACTTCTGATATTCATTCAAAAGAATTTGAAAATTTTCTTCGCGAATGATTTTGACGGTAAGTAAAACACGGACGAGTGAAAGTATATGGCTTACGGTCATTTCGATGTCCGAGAAGAGTGTGTCACGGTCAAAAGGCGAGACTTTCGTATACGTGCCAACAAGCGAAACTGCAGTAACTGCGTGTCCTCTGAGATCGTATTTTATACTCTCTCTGTCCGATAGATGCTCGGTTACTAAATACATAGCTGCAGCAAGTTTTTCTATTTTTTCGCTTATTTTATTATGTATTTCCATGTTTTGTCCGTTAGGAATTCTTGTCCTTTAGGGTTCACTGACCGAATGAACTCTTTTTGTCCGACACATGTCTTTTTGAGGATTTGAGCTAAAAGACAGCTTTTATCCTCAACTTGATAAAGACAACTATACTCTCTTCCCTGCAAAAGACAAGTGTCTTTAACGAGAAAACTATCGCTGAAATTGTTACAAAAAGTTGTCATATCTAATATCTTTTTTGTTCAAGAAATACTACGCAGCGGAAAATATAGGAAATTTTTTGGGAAGATTTTTTGTATAAAAAATGAGTAAAAAATTGTGGTACAATTTAGAAAGAAATTAGCAAAGAAACTATGGCAAAGAATAAAAAACAAGATCCAAAAGAAACAAAAAAAGAAGATAAAAAGAGAGGACCACATGAAGGCGCAAAACTACACAAAGATATTAAGTATGCTATTTGGGGTATAGTCCTTTTTTGTTTAGGAATTATCTTTTTCTTATCGCTTATTGGTGGAGCAGGTGTCGGCGGAAAAGGATTATACAAAGTATTTGATTATCTTTTAGGTATCGGCTATGTACTTCTGCCAATATTTTGTTTTCTCTTAGCAACAAGTTTCTTCAAAACAAAAACGGTAAGTGTTTTTTCTCGTCACGGTATCGGTGCGATTATTTTTTTCGCATCTGCGCTTGGACTTATTGGTGCGGTAGACACAACACACTATCCAGGTGGAGTGATTGGTTACATTGTTGCTATTCCTTTCGTGCATTATCTTGGACCAATTGCTGGGGTGTTGGTGCTTGGCGCACTTTTGATTATTTCAATACTTGTACTCTTTAACTCACGTCCTGACCTTTCCAAGGTGACCGAAAAAGTCTCTGGGACCATGAACACTTTTGGCACTCTGTTTCAAAAAAAGAAAAAAGATGAAAATGGATTCATTAGTGATGACTCTTTTGCATATGACGAATCAGAGGAAGTTCTTGTCGCAGGCGAAGCGCCAATAGAAAATGTTCCCCTTGAACAAAAGGCAGAGGAAGTACAGAAAGAAAATCTGCATGATAAGGATGAATTTATTCCTGAAATTCCTAAAAAAAGAAAATCTTCTGGTGCATACACCTTTCCACCACTTGCACTCCTTGAAAAAGATAGAGGCAAACCAAATACTGGCGATATTAAGGCTAATGCAAATATTATAAAGAGAACACTTCAAAACTTTGGTATTGAAGTAGAGATGGATGAAATCACTGTCGGACCAACAGTAACCCGCTATGCTTTAAAACCTGCAGAAGGTGTAAAACTCTCACGTATTGTCGCACTCCAACAAGACTTAGCACTTGCACTTGCTGCTCACCCACTTCGCGTTGAGGCTCCGATTCCTGGAAAATCTCTCGTAGGTATTGAGATTCCCAATAGAGCTAAATCTATCATTGGTCTTGGAACGCTTCTTGAGGATAAAGAATTCAAAGAAAGTGCAAAACCTCTCTTAATAAGTCTCGGAAAAAACGTTTCTGGGAAGCCTCTTTTTGCCAATGTAGCTAAAATGCCACACTGCCTCATCGCCGGAGCAACAGGATCTGGAAAATCAGTGACTATTCATGCCCTTATTACTTCCCTTTTGTATAGAAATGCTCCTGAAGAGCTCCGATTTATCTTCGTTGATCCAAAGCGAGTAGAACTTACTATCTATAATGGTATTCCTCACCTCTTAACACCAGTCATCACTGATCCGAAGAAAGCAATCCTTGCGCTAAAGTGGGCAGCAAAAGAAATGGAACGAAGATATGACATTTTGGAGAAGAATAAAGTCCGAGATGTCTCGTCATATCATCAAAATATTGTTCAGAAATACGAAGAAAAGCACAAAGGCGAAGAAAATGAAGACGCGCCTGACAAAATGCCATATATTGTTGTGGTTATTGATGAACTTGCTGACATTATGCAAACATATCCTCGAGAACTTGAAGCAGGTATTGTGCGTCTTGCCCAAATGTCACGAGCGGTTGGTATTCACCTCATTCTCTCTACACAAAGACCATCAGTGAATGTGATCACGGGTCTTATTAAAGCAAACATTCCAGCGCGAGTTGCGCTTCAAGTGGCGTCACAAATTGACTCTCGCACTATTTTAGACCAACCAGGAGCAGAAAAGCTTCTTGGTGCTGGTGATATGCTCTTCTCTTCTGGAGAAATGGCCTCACCTGAACGTATTCAATGTCCGTTTATTTCTGAAGAAGAAGTAAAAAATATTGTTTCCTTTATTAAGGCACATTCAGATGATGTACTCCCTGAGATAGACTTCACGAACAGACAAACAATGCATGGAGACAATGCTATTTTCTCTGCATCTCTTGAAGACAGCGATGCTGATGATGATTTATATGAAGATGCCCGACAAATTGTTATTGAAAATCAAAAAGCTTCTACATCGTTTTTGCAGAGAAAGCTTGGTATCGGATACGCTCGAGCGGCACGTCTGATTGATATTTTGGAAGAAAGAGGCGTTGTTGGTGCGGGTAATGGAGCAAAACCACGAGAAGTTTTAGAAAAAGGCATCGGAAGCGAGAGTAGTGAGTATACTGGGTAATGGCAGACACAAAGACATTCCCGATTAAAAAAATACTCCTTGCTCTCTTTATATGTCTTGTCATTGGATACACACTCTTTAGACTCTGGCCAGTGCTTTTTGGAGTACGTATAAAACTTAATCCACTTATTCAAGATGAAGGACTGGTGCTCATTTCAGGAAACGCCTTACACGCAAACCTCCTTACAATAAACGATCTTCCCATATCAACAGACGAGAGTGGTGATTTTGCCTTCCCTATTGCTTCGCTCTCAGGCATAAATAGAGCACGCATATTTGCAAAAGACAAATTTGGCCATAGTAGAGTGAAATTGTTAGAATGGTACTATATTAATCCTAATCCGCTTGATGTAGCAAAGCATCCAGAAACGGTGCCCGACACAGAGAGCGAAGAACAAAACAATGGCATTCAAGAAAGCACAAAAGAAACCGACCAAAGCGGAATCAACAGCAGATAATCTCGCAGATACAATACGCAGTATCCAAACAAAATTTGGCGAAGGTGCCATTATGAAACTTGGTGACTCTCCGAAGGTAAGCATTGATGCAATTTCAACTGGCTCTCTTGGTCTTGATCTTGCACTTGGTATTGGTGGAATCCCACGTGGAAGAATTATAGAAATTTTTGGTCCGGAGTCATCAGGAAAAACAACACTTGCACTCCATATTGTTTCTGAATCCCAAAAAAAAGGAGGCACCTGTGCATATATTGATGCGGAGCATGCTATGGATCCTGAATACGCAAAAAATCTCGGTGTTGATACAAAAAATTTGCTTATCTCGCAACCTGATACAGGAGAACAGGGACTCGAAATCACCGAAACACTCGTGCGCTCTGGAAAAATTGATGTCGTGGTTATTGATTCAGTTGCAGCACTTACTCCAAAAGATGAAATTGAAGGAGATATGGGCCAAGCACATGTTGGAAAACAAGCTCGCCTCATGTCTCAAGCACTTCGAAAACTGACTGCGCTTGTTGCAAGATCAAAAACAACAGTCATTTTCATAAACCAGATTCGAATGCAAATTGGAGTGATGTTTGGTAACCCAGAAACTACTCCAGGGGGAAAGGCTTTAAAATTCTATACATCAGTTCGTCTCGATATTCGCCGAATTGCGCAAATAAAGAAAGGAGAAGAGGTTGTTGGTGGACGAACTCGAGTGAAAGTAGTCAAAAACAAAGTGGCTGCACCATTTAAACAAACTGAATTTGATATTATCTACGGCGAAGGTATTTCTCACGAAGGGGAACTAATGGCCCTTGGGGAGAAAATTGGTATCGTAAAAAAGTCAGGTGCTTCATATTCATACATAAATAAAGACGGTGTTGAAGAAAAACTTGATCGTGGCTATGACGCAACACGACAATACTTAAAAGCAAACAAAAAGATTGCTGAATTCCTTGCAAAAGAAGTACGGAAACGATTCAGTGAAATTCAAGTTTCGTCCTCAGGTGAATAAAAAAATAACCCCGGAGAGTTTCCGGGGTTTTGTTTAATGCTGTTTTATTTATCACCGAAAGCGTATCCGCCCATCTTTTCCTCCAGCAAAGTTTTCATCGCAAAAAAAGTTGTTCGCATGTCTTGCAAACAGGATACTTTTTTTGCAAACTTTTGCAGTCGGGTGTACTCATTCCAGGCTGTTTCAACCTGGCTTTCGTTTTTGAAATCATGCTCCCTTGCATACACTTCAAGCTCATCGAGGTATATCTGGATCATACGGATATCGTACTCTTTCAGTGTCCCTCTTTTTTTATGAAAGATGATGACTATGATGGGTGTCAAAAACAAAACCATCAAAAAAATGAGGCCACTCATGCCGAGGTGAATTTCGTCATTTTTGAACAGATTTTTTGTTGTATGCCAGAATGCTGAGGAGATAATAATCCCTGCCAGAGTGACCCAACTAATGAAAAATTGACCAAGGTAGAATGCGTAGCGCTTCCTTATGTTTTCCATACAATAGATTTTAAATTTTTAATTGTATCGATGGGATTATGATAGCAAAACTCTCTTTAGTCAATATTAGTAAAATAGTGGTTGATTTGTAAGAGCACTCTGGTATACTCTCGAGAGCCTTCGGGCATTTTATTATTTATATAAACATTCCTATGCTTGAATACAATGAAATTCGAGAGAACAAAGTAATCATGTACGAAGACGAGCCATATGTGGTCGTCTCAAGTCATGTCTTCCGAAAACAACAACGCAAGCCTGTAAATGCAACGAAATTGAAAAATCTTTTAACTGGAAAAGTAGTTGAAATCTCATTTCATGTTTCTGAGAAAGTAGATGAGGCAGATCTTCAAAAAAGAGATATAAAATTTTTATATGAAAACAAAGGAGAATACTGGTTCTCTGAAGCAAGTGATCCAGCAAAAAGGTTTGTTGTTCCTCAAGAAAAAATTGGCTCGCCTGCAAAATTTTTGAAACCAAATACAATCGCAACACTTCAAACATTCGAGACAGATGATGAGGAAGAAGTTATGATTGCTGTTACCCTTCCAATAAAGATGGAATTTACTGTCAAAGACGCTCCTCCATCAATAAAAGGAAATACTGCAACTGGGGGAAACAAGGTTGTCACACTTGAAAATGGCGCCACCGTGAATGCTCCCCTATTCGTTGAAGCTGGGCAAAAAATAATCATAAACACTGAAACAGGAGAATACGTAGAACGCGCATAAAAAAATCCCGGTCGAAAGACTGGGATTTTTGTTTGGAACATGTTTATTTTTCTTTTCTCTGCAGTTTTACCTGCTTTTATAATCAGAAGCAAAATTTCTTTCTCAATCGGGTCTTTACCAGCATTTATCTTTTTATCAAGATACAAAACAAAATGATATGTGACCCCAAGCCGGTATTCGGAACTCATTTGAATGATTTGAAAAGCTGGCATATTTTTTTCCCGATAGTTCTTCCCTAAAGCCAGAAAATACCCGCTTGATTCCTCTTTTGTAACTATCACAAAATTTGAATCAAGAGCAGTGAACATCTTTTCGGCAGTTAAGGCAACTTGGTCAAGCGCCCTATATGCTTTTGTAAATTCTTCATACAGAGAGTCTGTAGGACCAACCATCACTACGTAGACATCTGTACTCTCTGGAGCAGGAACTGGGATATTTTGTCCTTGCACTTCAATCACAGAAGAAAGTGCAAGAAAATAAAAGAGCTTTCTCATTTTTTTCAGTTTTTAGTGAATGATGAGGGACTATCAATGGGAGTATTACAGAAAAAGGCCCAAAACAAAAGCCCCGAGATCTTCGAGGCTTTTATTTTGGCTTATTTTGCCACAAACGGCAGAAGTCCCATAAATCGTGCTCGCTTTATTGCAAGAGCAAGTTTACGCTGATTTTTTGCTGCAACACCACTTCGGCGTTTACCAACAATCTTGCCATTTGGATTTAAGAATCGCTTTAAAATATCTACGTCCTTATAATCTATATATTTAATATTGTTTGATGAAAAATAATCTTGTTTCATATATTGTTTTGACTAAAATGGAATATCTTCTGCACTAGCATCCTCTTCTGGATATTCTATTGCATCAATATCTCCATCGTCTGACTTATCGCTTTTTTTATCTTCGTCCTTTCTCCATACACGTGTATCACCATTTGCTCCACCTGCTTTTGGTCCAAACTGGAAATTTTCAACAATAATTTCTGTTCTGTATTTTTTTCCTTGATCTGAATCCCAGCTTCGCGTCTGAAGTCTACCTTCAACATAGAGACTGTTCCCTTTCTTGCAATATTGATTTATAAGATCAGCTGCTTTTCCGAAGGCTACAACATTGTGGTAGTCTGTCGCTTCCTGCTTTTTTCCGCTTTGATCTTTCCAAGTACGATTTGTTGCAAGAGAGAGTGTTGTGACATTAATACCTGAAGGCAACGCTCGCATTTCTGGGTCGCGAGTGAGGTTTCCGACAAGCATGACTTTATTTACGTACATATAGCTAACTTTACTAGCTTAAATTTGTAATGACTTTTTAAGTATACCGATATACGTTTCTTTTGTAAAAAGCCAGCGCTCTTTACTCAGTGACGAGTGCATCAATCTCTGCATCTACCTGTGCTTCATTGATTTCTACTTTTTCTTCTGGAGTCCCGTCTTCTTTTGTTTTTACATCACGCTTTCGTACGTATGGTATGCGCTTTGATGCAATAGTATTTTCTCTAACGGTCTTGAGTGTCATAAAACGAATTATTTGTTCATTTCGAGCAAATACTTCTTTTAGTTCAGAGAGCACGCTTGGATCTATTTCGAACTTTACCCAGCCGAAATATGCATTTTCAAACCATGTCTTTTTATTTTCGATAGTGCGAGGCATTTCATACGCAAGTTCAATTAACTTTGGCATTTCTTCCGAAATGAAAACTGCGCCTTTTGATTCAAAGAGGGATTTGATATCTCCAAACACTCCTGGAATATTTGATTCTTCTAGTGTTGGAACCAAGAGTACTGAAAACTCATATACTCGATTTATGTTTTTTTCTGATTCTTCCATAGTTATTTTTTATACAATAAAAAGGCCTGTCGGCCCTTATGAGCCCAAAAAGGGCTCTTATCTACTTCGGACCATGGGATATCTATACAAAAGACAGATAGCCAGTAGACTTCGCTACTATAGTGTTTTTGAGTATTTTTTGCAACTCGTTATTGACTTTTATATCAAATTATAGTATAATTGCAACTGATATTATTTTATAAAAACCAAACCGCTTTTTATGCCAATCTTAAGCAAGGTGTTTGATCCTTCAGAAAGGACAATACCAAAAACAGAGAGGACGGGAGTGCCACTCGTTGAGATACTCAAGGTGGAACAATCCTACAAAAATCACATTCCTATTGACCCTAAGGTCTTCAAAAAACCGAACCGGGCAGTGCATGGAAAAATCAGAAAAATGAAACCCGCAGCCTAAAACCTAAAAAATGGCAAAAATAAAAAGAGGCGACTTGGTACGAATACGGCCAACCCTTAAAAAAACAATCATTCAGGGTTTTCTGGAAACGGACTTTTCTGAAGGCAAGGGCCTGACCTTGACCGAGTTCGGTTCAAAACAGAGCTACTTTACGCCAATTTCTGGTGTAAAAAGAGCAAACAAAAAAACCCTAACTTTTGTGTCAGATGGAGTCAAATTCTCCATTATCCGACTCTAAAAGTTTTTATAAAGTTACTACGAAGCTCCCCTGCAAGTTCTGCCAGCGGGAGTTTTTTTATTTCTGCAATTTTTTTAACAATCTCAACCACGTATGCAGGTTCGTTTGTTTTTCCTCGATATGGGTGAGGTGCTGCAAATGGGGCATCTGTTTCTGCATGAATTTTATCAATCGGCGCAAATGCAATGACTTCATCGTACTCTTTTGTAAAAGTGATCGGACCATCAAATGAAACAGAGAACCCTAGAGCAAAAACACGTTTTGCGATTTCAAGATTGCCGACAAAAAAATGAAAGTTGCCTGAAAGTTTTTCATTTGTTTTCTTTTTTTCCTCTAATATTGAAAGCACGTCTTCATATGCATCCATGCTCCCCTCTTTGGGTCGTGCATGAATCATCAGTGGCTTATCAAGAAAAATAGCGAGCTCTATATGTTTCAGAAAAATTTCTTTTTGTCTTTTTTTTGTCTCTTCGTCATCTTTACGATAGTAATCGAGACCACATTCGCCAATTGCAACCACCCTTGGATGTTTTCCAAGTTTTTCATATTCTACACTGTCAAAGATCTCCTTTTCATTGTCAGTTGGATGAAGCCCGATGGTTGCCCATATGTCTTCATTTTTCTCAGCAATTATAATTGCCTGTTTCGAAGTCTCAAGATCTACTCCGACCGTAATCGTCTTTGTTTTTGCCTCCCGCATACGTTCTATGACTTCTTCTAGGTTTTTTGAAAGAGGCTTTAGGTTTAGATGCGAATGAATATCGTAGTACATACTTGAAACTATATAATATTTACCAGTATACTGGGGCTTGACTTTTAAACAAAGTTTGCAAAAATAGACTTGAAGGAATGAGTGAACATGTAGAGAACAGGAGAAATCGTGTTATTAAATGTTCACTTATTCTAAAAACTTAAAAACTACACAATGGAAACAAAAGTCACCCTTGTATTTACGCTTATTTTAGCTGTATTCTTTTTCGTATTTTCACATTTCAGGGATGAAAAAAACATTCAAATGCTTGAGGGAGTTTGTGCTTTTATTTTTTTGATAACTGTATTTTGGGTCCTCATTTTGACCCTCTTAAAAAGAAAAAACACTCTCTACCCAATCATGGGAACGATATTTGGTTTTTTTATTTTTGTTACAGTGCCTTATGTATATATTGCACTTTGGTATGAAATCTTGCATATCTGTAGCTACGGTGTTTCACTTTTTTCTGTAGCTCATATACTAAAACCAAAAAATTCAGAAATATTCACTTAAGGTCTAACTTATCTGTGCTTCGCACAGATTTTTTTTGTAAAAAATATATTTTATAGTATAGTTTCCAAGAATTAAAAACTTAAAATAGTAATGGAAACGCAACAAAATACTCACCCAACTTTAGGCTGGCAAGACATTATCCCGGTACTCTCATTGGTAGTTTCGGCTCTAATGCCGGTTTTACATGGGTACATGGTGTATGAAAAATTTGAGAAACCAAGTGTTCCTTACCCTTTTTGGATGAATACGACCCTTATTATCCAAACAGTAAGTATGGCCATACTTACTGTTGTAATGTCTTTCAGACATTCGTGGAAGATGTTGTATCATCGTTTAAGAATACTAATACTGGCTGTTTTTTTTACCCTAACAAATGTACTTTTTTGGAGGATAGAAATCAACTGGATAAATATAATCTGGGGTTGGCTGTTTCTTTTTTTCTATTTTAGACAAGTGTATATAATTATATATAAACCCCTACCAAGAATTGAAGACACGATAAGAGACGCTCAGACTGGCCACTAAATAAATAGTTCAACAAAAAAACCTTCACGTGAAGGTTTTTTATTTTCGTAAAAAGAGTGGTGTCTCAGGGGATTTATTTTGTTCTACCAGTTCTTTTATTTTTTTTGACGTCTCAGGTAAAAATGGTTCGAGCATACTCCCAACTTCATATAAGCCAAGCACCAAATCTCTAAGCAACCCCTTTGCAACTTCTGGTTCTGTTTTTATAAGTTTAAAAGGCTCTTTTTGTTGAATCAGAGTATCAAGGGTTGAAACCTTATCAAAAATCATTTTCATTGCACTATGTAACTCAAAGTTATTTATTGCATTCCAAAACAACGGTTCGTCAACTGACTTCATTGAAACACTAATGGATTCTTCTAAATATGTTTCTGCCATTTTCATAATTCGAGATGTGAGATTACCTATACCATTTGCAAGTTTTGCATTATAGGCATCATGAAAAGCCTCTTTGGTAAAAGGGCTATCTTCAAACATCGAAACCTCGCCAACAACAAAATATCTTAAGGCTTCAGTACCATATTCGCGAACAAGTTCCTCTGGTGAAACTACATTTCCAAGCGATTTAGACATTTTTATGCCTCCGGCACCAGTAAAAAAACCATTAATGACTATTTTATGGGAGTTTGGAAGGTGAGCCGCCATAAGCATTGCTTGCCACATTGCTGACTGTTGGCGAAGGTTATCTTTTCCACAGTATTGAATATTGTTCTCTCCGGTCCAGAATTTTGAAAAAAGCTCTGTATCGCTTGGCCACCCAAGTGTTGAAATATAATTTACAAGTGCATCAAACCATACATACATCACTTGTGTCTCATCTCCTGGTACTGGGACTCCCCATGGCATCTTTGATGCTACACGAGAGATGGAAAAGTCTTCGAGGCCTCTTTGCACAAACGCTTTGATTTCATTAAATCTAAAATCAGGTACAACAAAAGTTGGATGTGATTCATAAAAATTCAAGAGTGGTTTCTGAAACTCTGAAAACTTAAAGAAATAATTTTCTTCATCGCGAAGCTCAATATCTTTGTTTGGATGTATAGGACACTTCCCTTCTTCGTTTAACTCGGAATCAGTTTTCTCAAGCTCACATCCAATGCAATATTTTATTTTGTAGTTTTTTTTGTATATAAATCCATTTTCATTACATCGATTCCAAAAAGCTTGTGCTGCCTTTTCATGTTTTGTATCTGTTGTCCGAATAAACACAATATCTTCTGATACACCTAAAAGTGGCTTAAGCTTTTTAAAGCTCTCTGCGTATTTATCGACATAGGATTTCACATCTTCTCCTGCTTCTTGAGATGCTACCCAAAGCTTTTGTCCATGCTCGTCGGTTCCTGTATTAAAAAAGACCTCAAAACCCTGTAATTTCTTTGCACGTGCGACAATATCTGCTCGAATAAGCTCCATCGCAAAGCCTACGTGAGGCTCTGCGTTTACATACGGCAATGTTGTCGTTATATAAAAATACTTCTTATCCATAAAACTAGAGTGGCTCTCCTGGCTGGCGAATTTTTTCTTGAATATAGCGTGCACTCGACTTTACCTTTTCAATGTCTGCAATATATTCCAAAAGACATACAGTAACAGGGATTGCTAAGAATATCCCCCAGAATCCTCCTAGTGTAGCTCCAATCAAAAGGGCAAGGATAACAACAAGTGGCGGTATACCGATCATTCTACGGGCAATTGCAGGCCCAATAAAGTAGTTTTCTGCTTGCTGAATAACTATAAAGAGTAGTGATGTCCATAAAGCGGTTGTACCTCCACCTGAAGCATATGCAAGACCGACAACAGGAATAAAGGCAAATAAAAGACCATACGGTATAAGCTCTGAAAGTCCAGCAATAATTGCGAGAACAAGAGCGTATTTAACACCAATAATGGTAAGGCCGATGTACACAAGCACTCCGATAATAAGCCCTAAAAGAAGCTGCCCTCGCATCCAAAGAGCTATTTTGTGCTGAGTACGATTCCAAAGAGAAATAACATATGCTTCATGTCTTACTGGGGTAACAATTCGAATGAATGTCTCTATCCCACCTTTTTGAATTGAGAGATAGAAAGAAATAATAATTATAAGAACAAGATTTGCAATACTTCCAAAGATAAGACCAGCACTTTTTACTACACTTGATGAAATACCAGAAAGATAGACTTGGGCATTTCGAAGTGTTTCAAAAAATGTACTTTCACTTCCAGAAATTGTATTAACAAAATTTTGTGTATTTGAAAGTGTATATGGACCAATGGTATCGATTATAAAATCCTTTGGAAAAATACTTCTGATCAAAGAAATCAAAGAAGAGGCTTCTTCAAGAAGGACTGGTGCAAACAAATAGAATACACCGACCAAAAATGCTAGTCCAAAAACATACACGAAAACAACCGTAAGCATTCTTGGTAGTTTAAATTTTACCTCTCCCCACACAACCACATCTTCTACAAAAGAAGCAATCACTATTGAAGTAAGGACAACTAAAATAATATTTTTTAATTCAAAAGCAAGAAATATTAAAAGGCCAATGAGCACGATTTCGATAATCGTCTTGGTTCGAATTTCAACAAGCAATCGCTCTTTTTTTGGCATTTCTGGAGGTTGCATAATACGGGTTCAGTATACCACTTGAGACGTACTCCCTCATAGTTTTCTTGCAGAAATTGTTTCTTACGTGTCCATCCTCCTGGATTCGAACCAGGGACCCCAGAGGTATAAGCTCTGTGCTCTAACCAACTGAGCTAAGGATGGGTAATCTAGATTGATTTTACTTATTTTCACAAAAAATAAAAGCCCCGAGAAGGGCTTTTATGAAAGAGGAGGAGTTTCAGCTTTTTTCTTTAAAGGAATTCCATGAAGAGAAAGGATTTCCTCGTATTCTTTTTGCTCCAATGTTTCAACCTCAATAAGTTTTTGGGCAACAGCATCAAGCACTTCTTTTTTTTCCGAAAGAATTTTTCGAGCCTTTTTAAGTGATTCATTCATTATTTTTGAAACCTCTTCATCTATTTTTGAAGCCCACTCTTCAGAATAGACCTTACTTTCTTCCATATGACCGAACATTGGTCGTCCACCATTTGATTCAAACGCGATTGGTCCAAGTTCTTCGCTCATTCCAAAACGAGTCACCATGGCACGTGCTAAGTTTGAAGATACTTGTAAATCGTTTGAGGGGCCAGTGGTTGTATCACCAAAAGTCATTTCCTCTGCAACAAACCCGCCGAGTGACACAACAATATCATCAAGAAATTCATTTTTTGACTGCAATTTTCTATCTTCAAGAGGAAGTTTGAGTGTGTATCCACCAGCATTTCCTCGAGGGATAATGGTCACTTTATGTACCGGATCAGCAAAAGGGAGTACCGATGCTAAAACTGCGTGACCTCCTTCGTGGTACGCGGTAATTTTCTTTTCGGCTTCATTCATAAGATGACTTCTTCTTTCTGGTCCGAGCATAACTTTTTCTATTGACCGAATAAGATCAAACTGTGCTACTTTTTTACGGTTTTCTCGAGCCGTTAGTATTGCTGCTTCATTCATTAGAGAATAGAGATCCGCACCAGAAAATCCTGGTGTTCTCTCTGAAATAAGTGCGATATTGACGTCTTCAGCAAGTGGCTTCTTTTTAGCATGAAGCATTAAAATTTCTTCTCTATCTCTCCGGTCAGGTAAATCAAGTACAACGCGTCGATCAAAACGACCTGGGCGAAGCAAAGCTGGGTCAAGTACGTCTGAACGATTTGTTGCTGCCATGACAATTACTTTTTCATTTGGCTCAAAGCCGTCCATTTCAACCAATATCTGGTTTAAGGTTTGCTCTCGTTCATCATTTCCTCCACCCATACCAAATCCGCGAACACGACCAACGGCATCAATTTCATCAACAAAAATGATAGCGGGAGCCGAACGTTTTGCTGTTTGGAACAAATCTCGTACACGTGAAGCACCAACTCCAACAAACATCTCAACAAACTCTGATCCAGAAAGATGAAAAAATGGGACCCCTGCTTCTCCTGCGACAGCCCGGGCAAGGAGTGTTTTTCCTGTTCCTGGTGCACCTGTCAGAAGAACACCTTTTGGTATTTCAGCACCAATCTCTAAAAATTTCTGAGGATTTTTTAAGAAATCAACAATTTCTGCAAGTTCTTGCTTTGCCTCTCGGGCACCTGCAACATCTTTAAAAGTAACTTGATTCTTTGGATCATCAGGAGAAGTCATTTTTGCTTTTGATTGACCAAAACTAAATGCTTGCATGCCTTGCCCCTTAACTTGCCTTGTAAGCATCCAAATCAAAAAACCCACTAAAATAATTGGGAGAAGAATTGGAAATACATTAAAGAAAAAAGAACTGAGGCCACTTGCGGTTTTTACGTTTATGTCAGTTGCTCCAATTTTTTCTGAGCTCACACCATAATTTTTTAGTGTTTCAACAATTCCGGCTTCGGGCTCCTTTATTGCTTTCTTTTTTGAATCATCTTTCAATATGACAGAAACTTTTGATCCATACACTTCTATAGATTTAACTTCACTATTTTCAACAAGACGCGCGACTTGGGAGAGTGAAACTTGTTCGTCTCCTTTAAATCGTTTACTTATTTCTCCATACACAAAGCTAACGGCCATCAAAAGAAGGATGATTGAAAAAAGTTGTGTAATAAAATTTGGGGCTTTTTTATTTTGAGGTATCTGTCTTTTAGGAATTTTCTTATCCATAGGGCGATTATACGGGTAAAAAGAGCCTAAAACAAGGCTCTGTCTTCTTACCAAAAAAGGGTTTTATTTTTTGTTAAGTGACAAAAGTTCGACGCTCTGTACTAGTTTGTAATATTCGGGATTCGTTTTTCCGAAAAAAGTAACACGTTTATATGGGTTATCTAAATCAAACACAGTAATAATCTGTCCTTTATAAATACAATCTTTTACACAATTTGTTTCCCCTGTAGGGAATGAGAATGGCGCACGTCCCTCCACTTGTTGCCCACCATTTGGAAGCTGTCGTCTAAAAGCATCACGAAAAGCATCTCCCCTTTCAAGAAGTGTTCCTGCAAGATATTTAAATTCAAGTTCACATCCAACACATGGTACACCACCATAAATAAGTAGGTCTGTATTTTTTGTAAATGATATTTCAAAAGAAACTGCACAAGAAACAGAAGTTGTATCACCTTCACAGTACGGCATTCCTTTTGCAGGAAGTTGTGAAGTTGTGACGATAATATCACCAAAAGATCGTGGAAAATGAAACACAAATCCAAAATCTTCACTCACAAAGGCATTATGAAGTCCTACTTCTTGGACGCTCCATCTCTCTGCTCCAAGTGAAGGAATTTGAGCTTCCATGGCATCACTCTCTTTTCTTGGAACTAACTCTCTATCAAAGACAAAAAACCCTGCAATAATCGCAATAAAGGTGATAAGTGAGATAAGGGCCTTTCGGTAATGTAATTTCATGTCTATCTTTCTAAATAAGGCAAGACTATATTGAATATACCCTATTTTTTAAATAAAAGAAAACAAATCTTTTTCTGGAAATCGAACCTTGGTACGAGGAGAATCTCCTCGAAAACCTACAGCAAGTAAGGCTTGGGGATGAATATCTTTAGGAAGAGAAAGTAATTCTTTCCATTTTTCGTTATCAAATCCTTCCATTGGACAAGAATCGATTTTCATTTCTGCACATGCTGCAAGTGCAAAGCCAAGGGCGATAAACAGGTATCGAGCAGTCCAATTTTTTCTGTTATTCTCAGAAATTGATTTCGTAACTTCAATGATACTTTGGTAGTACGGTTCAAGCGCTTCTCGCTCTGAACCTTGAATTTCTTGTGTATTCTGTATTAAATCTAATGCACGCTTTTCCAAGTCTGTCCTTGAACAAAAAACAAAAATGTATGAAGCGCTCATAATCTGACTTTCATTTGTTGAAGCCTGTGCTAGTGCTTCTCGAATATTTCCTCGAGGAACAACAACGATATGATACGGTTGAAGATTTTTAGAACTTGGAGAAAATTGTATCGCTCTTTTTATCTTCTCAAGCTGCTCTTCTGATATATCTTCTAAGGTAAACTTCTTTGTCGCATATCGCCAAGTGAGATTTTCTAGAAATGACATAGCATAAGTATACCATTTGAAAAAAATGATATACTTACGAGGAATAAAAACTTAAAAATCATACTGCTATGGATACCACTACCCCCACCAATGTACCCATTTCTACAGAGACTACACTTAAGAATTTTACAAAAAAGGTATTACGATTCTTTTTGGGCCTACTCAAGAAGTTTGCAAAAATGCTACTTTTTTTGCATATTTTCTTAATTGCAATTGTGCTCCTCGCACTGATAGTCTCGCCATTTCACGCAAAAAGTGTCTTTGCGAAATCGAAACAAATAACAGCTGAAAATGGATGGCATCACCCTGATGAAGAAACAAATTTTTGGTTGCATTACGCCACGGGAAAAGCAAAGATAAATCTTGAATTAAAACAGAAAATTGCCATGCAAATGGTAATTATTGAAGAAAATTATAACTTTCACAGGGAAGACAGTGTCAACAGCTTAAAGCACTGCACTCCTGAAGAAAAGTATGTCTATTTTCTTTCTGTCATAAGAGACTCTCTGCCATACCAAAAAGAAGTATGCGACTTTATGTGGGAATACGCAAAAAAGAGTGGCTCCCCAAAAATTCGCTTAGTATACGGCAATGCTTTTACTCGTAAGCGACCATATCAGGAAAATTACAATGGCATAACAAATACCATATACATCAATCCGTTCGGTTATGCTATTAATGAAAGAATTGGTAAAAAAAACCCTGCAATAAGTTCTATCATTGCTGAGATGGTACATGCCAACCAATACTACACGGACAGAACTCGTTCCATACTACGCTTATCATGGGATGGGTATAGAACTGCCGTACGGGCACTTTTTTCAGGAAAACCTTTTATTGATACATACGAAAAAACGTATCACGAAAAAGGCTCAACAGAATATATTGCACACAAAATAAAAGAAGTTGAGCTGAACGAAAAACTTGAAGAACTGCAAAAAAACAACTAATTTTTATACCAACGAGCAACAATACCGGCAGGCAAAACCCTTCCGGTATTTTTTTCTTCTATACCAAGCTCACCAGTCTCAATATCACCTTCATATTTTTCTTGAAGCAAAAGTAAATTATTTTTATATGCAGTTGGTGAATGTCCTGATGCATAGCCATTAATAACAAAAAAGAGCGGGGTATCAGAAAGTACTTTGAGGCATAATTCAAAAAGTTCAACAAATTGTTCTTCAATTTTCCAAACTTCTCCTTTCGGTCCTCGCCCAAACGCCGGTGGGTCCATAATCACTGCATCATACCGAACACCTCGTTTTATTTCCCTTTTTAAAAACATAAGAGCATCATCTAACATAAAGCGAACAGTTTTCTCACCCAAACCAGAAAGCTGTTGGTTTTTCTTCGCCCACGCAAGTGCTGTTTTTGATCCATCAACATGAGTGACTTTTGCTCCAGACTCGAGTGCTGCAAGTGTTGCTCCGCCCGTGTATCCAAAAAGATTTAACATGTGTACTTCACGAGCAGCCTTTTTTATTTTTTCTCTGATAAAATCCCAGTTTGCGGATTGTTCAGGGAAAATACCTGTATGCTTAAATGTTGTTGGCTTGATTTCAAATGTTAATCCTGAAAGAGTGATGTTCCAAGTTGTGGGAAGATTCTTATTTTTTATCCACTGCACTTCTTTTCCTTTACGCACAAAAGTTGCGTCTGCCCTCTGCCACACTGGCTTATCTTGCAAAGGTCTCCAAAGAGCCTCTGGGTCTGGTCGCGCTAATACATACGCACCAAAGCGCTCAAGCTTCATACCTGCACCTGAATCAAGGAGTTCGTAGTCATGACTACCTTTTGTGAGAAACATATTCATACTTAGCACTATAGCAAATACATAAAAGAAAAACCCCTTGCGGGGCTTCTTTATTGCTCTTCTTCTTTCTTTTTTTGTGAGCCGTGCGCATCTACTTCGTACGCAGTATTTTGCTGTTCAAAGAAATTCACAAGTTCAAAGACATCTGTTGATGTTGCCATCCATTTTGCAGGATTAGTTGCATTGTAGTGTTTTGGCATACCTATTTCCTCTAATCTTCTATCTGCAACATATTTTACATACTGATTCACGTATTCTGCGTTTAATCCTAAGATGCCATTCGGGAAAAGATCTTTGTTGTAGGCAATTTCAAGATCAACACCTTCAATAACAATATTGCGAATTTCTTCTGCGAACTCTGGTGTCAAAAGTTCGTGATTTTCTTCCAAAATATTGAGAATAAGGTTTATTCCAAATTTCAAATGAAGTGATTCATCTCGAAGCACCCAGTTTAGCATTGAACCAAAGTTTCGAAGCTTGTTTCTTTGTCGGAATGAGAATATAACCATGAATCCTGAGTAAAACCAGATTCCTTCCATAACAATGTTATATGCAATCAGGTTCCGAATAAAATCTTTCTTGCCCTCCGCTGAATCAATATTTAACGTAGTTTCTGTCATCCGCTTGAGGTATTTGTTGATGTAGTCCTCTTTGGCAATCATGGATGGCGTGCTGGTATGTACTTTGTATACATGATCTCTATCCATTGGGAATGTTTCGAGAACATATTCAAAAGCCACACAGTGATTTGCCTCTTCCCACATCTGTTTTGCAATATACAAATGACATTCTGGAGACTTCAGGTATGGATATACACCGAGCGCAAGAGCGCGATTCACAATAAGTTCTGCAGGATTAAAAAATGACATAAGAAACTTCACTGCGTGACGTTCATCTTCTGTCATGTCGTTCCAATCTTTTATATCTTCTCCAAGTGGAATTTCATGTGGGAACCAGGTATTTCGTACAGCTTGATTGTAAAGCTCATATGCCCACTTGTACTTCATTGGGTGAAGTGATGTGTCTTTTGGTTCAGGTTTTCCTATTAACATACGTAGTATTTCTTAGATTTATAATGATTACTGGCATCCTTCACACAACAGTGCATCTTGCGGATCCTCAATATCGTGAACGACGATCTTTGGCTTGCTTGGAGCTGCTCCCGCAAGTGCTGGTGTTTCTTCCTCTTTTTTAGGAACCTCTACAGTTTCATTAAAAATAGGTATTTGTGTCTCTGGAACAGTAATTGGTGAGACAATTGGCTCAGAAATTTTTTCTTCAACTGGTGGTAATGGTTTGCTTTCTGTTGCTTTTTCAAAAACTGAAGCAAATCCTCTTTTTCCAAGAGCATGAGACTTGTTAACTTGAATGGTTGATTGCTCTGCTGAATGTTGTGGCTTCATGTGTAAGTAGTAAGTCGTCTTTAAACCTTTTTCCCAAGCTGAAGTATAAATATTCATCACCTCATCGATGTCTCTCGTCTCAAGATACATATTTCTTGAAATTCCTTGATCTACCCACTTTTGTGCTCGAGCAGCGATTTCTATAAACGCATATGGTGATGTAGAAAAAGATGTCTTGTACATGTTTCTTATGTGCTCAGGAATACCTGGAACATTTTCAAGTTGGCCGTGTGAAGCCAAGATTTCTTCTCGATGCTTCTCCCATAAACCTTCTTTTTGAAGATCTGAAACCATGTTCGGATTAACTTCAAGATATTTTCCTGAAATCTTGTTTCTTGAAAACATTTGAGCAAAACGTGGATCAATGCCTGGGCTCGTTCCAGCAACAAGTCCTATATTTGCATTTGGTGCAATTGCAAGGACAGTTGCATTTCTCATTCCTTTACGAACACGTTTTCGAAGAGCTTCCCAATCAAGTTCGGGGATTCCAGGAACACTCCCTTTCACGACACTAAGTTCATGGCCTCGGTCATGTTCAAGTTTTTCAATTGTATCAATAGGAACTTTACCATTTGACCACTCTGATCCTTCAAAATTTTTATATGATCCGCGCTCTTGTGCAAGATTTGCTGATTCATCAATTGCCATAAAACTAATAAATTCGAAAACTTTGTCAGTAAAATCATGTGCTTCCTTGTCTTCGTATGACCATCCGAGTTGTTCTATCGCATCAGTAAGACCCATAAGTCCAAGACCCACTGCTCTATTTTCACTGTCAGCTTTTTTTGCTTCGGCAATCGGTAGCTCATTTACATCTATAAGGTTATCAAGCTGTCTAATAGAAAGACGTGTTGATTCTTCAAGTTTCATCCAATCGAGTTGCTTCGCTACAATATGTCGTGCAAGATTGATTGAAACCAAATTACAAACTGCAATATTATCTTTATTTTGCGGAAGTGTTACCTCGGTACAAAGATTTGAAGCATGAATAGTGCCAGTATTATTATTTAGTGCTCTATTGTTGATAGTATCCTTCCAAGTAAGCCATGGGTGTGAAGTGGTTTCAAGAGACACAAGGATGTTTTTGTACTGCACTCGTGCTGGAATCTTTCTCCAAAGAGCCATTTGTCCTGCCTCAGCCATATCACAATACTCTTGGTATCGTTTAGAAAATGCTTCTCCGTAAAGTTCTACGAGGTCAGCAGTTTCCTTTGGATCAAAGAGATACCAATCACGATCCTCCTTTACTCTATTCATAAATTCATCAGAGATATAGACTGCGGTATTTGCAGTTCTTGTACGGCGATAATCATCTCCAGCATTTTGCTTTAAGTCTATAAAATCTTGAAAATCAAGGTGCCAGTTCTCCATATAGAAACAGAGGGCCCCTTTTTTCTTTCCTCCTCTTTGGACTGCACGGACTGCTGAATCAATAATGTGAAGAAAAGGTACTGGACCAGAAGAAACAGTATTATTTGATTTAAGTGTTGAACCACTTGCACGAAGTTTTGTCACGGCAAGTCCAATACCACCGGTTGCTTTTGAAAGCATTAAAACATCTGAGACTGTTTTCCCAATGTGTGCCATATCATCTTCAACTTGCATCAAAAAACAATTTGAAAGTGATGGTCGAGTCGTCCCTGCACCAATGTTCGTTGATCCGGCAGAAAGATATTCTAATCGAGACATCTTATCGTAAAACTTTTTTGCCCACTCAGTTGGATTTTTTTCATATGTAGACATTCCCATTGCAACTCGCATCCAGAAATATTGCGGTGTCTCTAGTGGGGATTGTTTCGTATCTTTCGTAAGATACCTGTTTAGCATTGTCGATACACCAGAAAATTTGTATAGTTCATCGCGTTCAATGCGAAGTGATTGTGCGAGTTCTTCTAAATCAAATTTTTTTGCGAGATCTGGATGAAGTAATTCCATCTCCACACCCAGACGAATGTACTTAGGAAAATGTTCCTTGTGTAATGTTTGCAATTCATCTTTTTCTGAATAATCACCTAGAACTTTCTTGTATATTGTTTTAAGAAGTAATCGAGTCGCAATTTTATCGTAATTTAGATCATATTGTGCATTCTGAAGTGCAGCATTGATCGTTGCTTGATCCATTTCTTCAGTTGTAATGCCATTGTATAGCGTAAGCTGTGTTTCACTTGCAATCTGAGTGACCTTTTCGATTGGATTTGGCAGGCCAACACATGCACGTTCAATGGATTTGTTTATGCGATCAGCATTAAACAATTCTTTGGTACCGTCTCTTTTGGTGATTTGGATCTCCATGCTTTATAAAAAATTAAAATTACTCGACTTTAGAGCGTATCTTTTGCGCAATCACTTCTGTCGTGACTGTCTATACATAACTCTGCAAAAACCTCTCTTTGTTCCTCTATTTTGCACTTTTTTTGCGTATGTTGTAAATGTGGAAAACTGAAAAAATGACCTATTTCGGGCAACGACAACGCATGAAACCTGAAGTCAAATTGCACAAAGAAAAAAGCTTACTGAGTAAGCTTTTTTTTACACTTAAATTTTTTTTTTAAACTGGCTTAGAAAGATTTTTTGTGTAAAAAGGAAGGCAAGGAAGAGAAAGGTTGGACTTGGAGAGAAAAATCCTAAGCGGAAAGTTTATGCCTCCGTTTACCCACGTTAAACCGATGCAAAAGTTCAACTGCTTCATCAACGCTATCAACGATAGAGAATATTCCAATATCTTTTGTATCAATAAAATTCCTTTTATCTAAAAAACCAATAATATTAATCGCAAGCGGTTCCCAAAATTCTTTTCCAAATAAAATAACGGGTGCTGGTTGTGCTTTATGGTTTTGTTCAAGTGTTAAAAGCTCGAATAACTCATTTAAAGTACCAAAACCTCCCGGGAAAACAACAAAGGCGTCGGCAGTGTATGTCATGATTACCTTTCGAGTAAAGAAAAATTGAAAATTAACTGCTTCATCAACGTATGGATTAATACCTTGCTCGTGCGGAAGAGCAATACCCATTGCAATCGATCGTCCTCCTGCTTCTTGTGCACCTTTGTTTGCAGCTTCCATGATTCCTGGACCACCACCAGTTGCAACTGATACATTAAATTCTCGTGAGAGTCGTGATCCAAGTTCTCGTGCATAATCAAAATATTTTCCTGACGCTTCAGTTCGTGCACTTCCAAAAATCGTTACTAGGTGTTCATGACGTTTTACCAAATCAAAACCCTCTCGTAATTCATCTTCAGCAATGCAAAGCATTTGTTCACTATAATCTGCAGGTGCAATACCTTTGCAAATTTTCCGAATGTCTTCGTTGTGTATAATTAATTTTTGTGATGATCGTTCTGCCATTTTTAAATCAAATTAAAAACAAAAAGAATAGTTAGTACCACAGCAATCATTCCAAGTACTTGATTTATTCTCCACAGGATAATGTCTACAACAATAAGCACGGCAAATGCTCCCCATCCAAATGCACTCACCGCAGAGATAAAGGAGTTCCAAATAGTTATGATTTGTGTCATGCAAAAAGTATATCACACTCACGGAATGCAAAAAGCCGGAGCATGCTCCGGCTTTTTGAAATTATGCACTTACGGTGTTGTTGTCGTCTGAGGAAATGCAGCTTTGAGTGTTTTAAGTGCAGCCTCTTGTGTCACCTTAAACGCTTCATGTGCCTTTCTTATTGCCTCATTTCTTGTGTCAATTAAATTTTGTAATGCATCATTTGGCTTTTCTATTGATTGTGTACTTGTCTTAAATGCATCCTGGGCCACCTTGAGTGCATCATGAAATGCCTGTTTTATAGTTGCACCATTTGCACCTTCTACGGCACAGTCAGCTTTTGCTTTTGCAATTGCTGCATCTGTCGCAGACTTCAAGGTATTTTTTGCAGATTCAAGAGTTGTCTTTCTTCCTGCAATCAGTTCGTCAACAGCCTTTCTGTACGCCTCACGTGCAGCATCTACTGCCGCATATCTAGTCTTAAGTGCGCTTTGTATTGTTGTTTTAAATGCTTCGACTGCTGCTTTTTGTCCATCTGTTGTCGCACGAGCCATCAATTTGTCAAAATTTTCTTGGCGATTACTCTCCCACTTTTCTCGAGAATCATCAAAGCGTTGATCTATGTTTCCTCTGCGCTCTTCAAGCTTTTTTCCTTGCTCTTCTCGTCGTGTTTTTAAATCATCATTTAGTCGATTAAATTCTTTGCCTGTTTTTTGAATACCAGCTTCAAGACGTGAGCAGAAATTTGTACCATCTGAAGAATTCATCCTTCTTTGAGAATCGTCTGTCTTTTTGTTGAATAGTTGTATACGTTGCTCTTTTTTTTCTTGTAAATCTTCTCTAGAGTCCATTCCCCGAGGACCTTCACTCGCTTCTCGTGCAAACGAAACAGCCGGAGACATAAGTGAAAAAATCAATGCACCACTTAGGAAAGCAGAGGAAAGTTTAGAATTGAGTTTCATCATATGTATTTCCATAATTAGTGATAATGTCGCTATCAATAGTTGCAATGTCTGCATCAGTATTTGTACTTTGAGTTATCGAAGTCTCTTCGATGAGTTCGCTCTCAAAAGACATTGCAATATCATCAATGTTGCCAGTTGGTTCTTTTGGAATAAGTGGTGCTTGATCTCCTTCCATTACTTTTTGGTCAAGAGAATTTTGTGCTGTTTGAGTACCCTTTTTTTGCATATTTACTCCTATAACAATAAGAAGTACAGCTAAAACTGGTAACCCGATTTTTAAAACGTTTTTCATTAAATATAAAACGGTGTCGTACCTATGAACTAATAATGTTGTTTCTTTTTTATGTTCGTCTTTTATAAGACTTATCATACGAGAAACAACGCCTCGATCAGGAAGGACTGATTCCTTTACGAGATCTGTTTTTTGCACAAAAAGACTGACTGTCTTTAGTGCGTCAGGAAAATTTTCATATTGTACTTCTAGCTCATTTAGTGATACTCCTTGATCAAGAGCTTCTAACATGTGCTGTATAATTTCTTCTTCGGTTTTTATATCTTTATTCCTTGTCATGTTATCTACGCTCACTAAAGTGTGCTCGAAGGGTCTTTACTGCTCGTGCTTGCAACTGACGGACTGCATCTTCTTTTTTACCAAGCATTTCACTAATTTCTTTGTTGCTCATATCGTGTATAAATCGCATTTCCACTACTTCTCGTTGTTCTTCTGTTAGAAGATCAAGACTTTTACGAAGACGAGTGATTTCATTTTCCAGATCGAATGCTCTTATAACATCTTGTGTCTCATCGGCAATTACTGCCTCCATCTCTTCGTCAAGTGAAACTGTCTTCTTCTTTCTATAATAATCCGTAAGTGTGTTTTTGGCGATTGTGTATATATATGATTTTGAGGTGACCAAAATAGAGCCTTCTGTTTGTGCTTTGTAGAGCTTCAAGAAAGTATCTTGCATCAAGTCTTCTGCTACTTCTTTTTTTCCGGTCTTAAAATAAAGAAACCGGTATATAGGAAGGGCAAAGGTTTCGTAAAAGTACTCAAAACCTTCTCCATTTGTTTCTTTGGCTTTCTCTACGAGATACTTAAATGATTTACTTGGGTCGCCCTTCATAGTATGAAACGCAGTAAAATGCTTTTTGTGACTTTCTGGGCAACATACTTGCTACTTAGCAAGTTCTGCATCTATTAATTGCTTAAATGTTGCATATGGTGCAGCCCCAGGTATAGCCTTGGTTCCAATAATAAACCCGGGCGTGCCTGAAATGCCGAAGCTAGTTCCTTCGTTTTTATCTCCGGTAAGTTCTTTCATATATGCATCTTTGTTTGAAACAATACGATTTTTTACTTTGTCAGCGTCAATACCAGAAATGGTCTTTGTGAGGGCATAGAGTGTTGCATCATCTCCAAAACCACCGTGCTCTTGGTCTTGTTTTGCGAATACTGCTTCTCTCCAAACAAAATACTGTGCAGGATACAGATCCCAAACTGCTCTACCATAGAGCCCAGCTGTATCTGAGTCTTCACTCAAGAACTGATAATCCTTAAAGACCACCTTCACTTTTCCTGTATCAACATATTCCTTTATAAGTGGTGTAAGTGTCTCAACTTCAAATTTTTTACAAAACGGACACTGATAGTCAGACCAATAAGCAACTACAACCGGTGCATTCTTCTGGCCTATAAAAGGATCATTGGTTATATTGACCTTTTTTATATCAACTACTACCTGTTTTGTATCCCCTCCTTGTGTTGGTGCCTTTACGGTACCACCATCTGAACGAATTGCCATCGCAATAATGACGCCTGCAACAATAACTGCAATAGGTGTTAAAAATGGTTGAAACTTTGGACTTACTTTTATTTCGCCTTCGTTTCCGTGTGTAGTATTTATATCTTCCATAAAATTAATTAATTAGTCTGACAATGTGCACAGTATACCACGAAGAGCATTTGATAAGAAAAATGATATTATATAAAGACCATGGATACAAATTTTTTGTTTATTCTTGTTGTTGGTATTAGTTTTTTAGCAACGTTTGTAAGTTCTATGTCTGGAGGAGGATCTTCCATGATTACCATCCCACTGTACCTTTCGCTTGGAATACCATTTCCTACTGCAAATGCTGTGCACCAATCAAGTTCTTTTTTTTGGGTACTTCCAGCAAGTAGAAATTATTTAAAAGGACGCACAATGAATTGGCAGTTTCTCGCAACATACGCAAGTATCGGACTTTTCGGTGCCTACATTGGTGCAACTCTCGTTGCGTCAATTAATGAAGAATTTTTCAAACCAATTATTGGAATTATTATTTTTGGATTGGTCATCTCGATGGCCTTTCGAAAAGAAGCTGGAATTGTTGATAAACAGCATGAGCCTGGAAAATTTAAAAAATATCTTTTTTATATTACTGCACCATTTTTGGGATTTTATGAAAGTGTATTTGGCTCTGGAAATGGTGTGATCTTCTCAACACTTGCGATTAAATTTAGAGGCAATGATCTTATCAAGGCTCTTGGCTACTATTATTTCATTTCTTTTTTTTGGGTAGGACTAACTGCTGTTATTTTAATACGTGATGGACACTTTAATCTTCAGTTAATGATTGCAACAATTATTGGGAGTGTTCTTGGTGGACATTTCGGATCAAAGCTTGGCAGATTAAAAGGCAATCTGTTTATCAAATATGCATTTATTATTGTTGGTGGTATTTTAGGGCTTAAACTTATCTTAGGACTTTAGCTCGTCTCAGCCAATTCACTTTTATGAATCGAGATCAGTCCATGTATAAAGCTAATAATAAGTGGGCCTATTAAAATACCTATTGGACCCATGAGGCTTATACCTCCTAACACTGCAAAAAGAATAAGGAGTGGGTGGATATTTACTCTTCTTCCCACAATAATTGGATTTAAAAGATTATCAACTAAGCCAACCAATACTGATGACCAAATAAGCATACCGAGAGCCTCTCCCGAATGTCCTGTAGAGAATAGATATAAAATTACTGGAATAGCAACAAGTCCTGTTCCGATCGTTGGAACAAGTGATGCAATACCGGCAAAGACTCCCCATAGTGCAGGATTTGGCACACCAAATATCCAAAGCCCCACACCCATAAGCACACCTTGTATTGCACCAATTAAAAGATACCCTTTCATAACCCCATTTACAGCATCTGAAAGTTGATGAAGAATCTTCTTGTCATTTATATTTGAGAGTGGAGAAAGTGCAATTATTTGATCACGCCAATGCATTCCATCTTTTAAAAAATAAAAAAGTGAGAGTATTACTAATAGGAGTGAAAAAATGGTCGAAAGCACTGCGCTAAAAAGTGACCCGACGGCTGTTGTAATTCCCTTAGAAATATCTGCGACACGATCTTCTAGATGCACCGAGCCGAGTGGAATAACTTGATTAACTCCGGTATGAACTTTATCTAAAAATGATTCTCCACTTGATGCTGTAACTATTCCTTGATACACATCTTGCGATTGATAAAACACATTGAGTCCAATAATAAATACTGGGACACATAGAACAATGAGAAAGAAGAAAACTGTAAGAAGTGCAGAGAGCCAAGAAATATTTTTACTTACTCGCTTGTTTAAAAATACATATACAGGATGAAGAACTACGGCAAGTGCAATAGAAAGAATAATAACTTTAATAAACGGCCACAAAAGAAGTGCACCAAAAATAAGTGCCACTAAAAGTAATGCCACAAAAAAATATTGTTTTTTAAGTATTCCCATATATCTATTGTATCTTATTTTGAAATTGTAGAAAAAGCATGCTTAATCTTCACGAAGAAAAAAGCTTTCCTGGTTTCCATGGTGTACCAAGAAGTGGCAAAATATATCGATCAAGTCCAAAATACCCTGCGGTCTTCCAAGCAAAGAGAACAAACAATCCCAAAACAAAAAGAATTGGGTTAATACTTACTGCGCCAGCAAGTAAAAAATTAAAATTCATAAAAAGACCAAAGAAAGCTGCAATACCTGTAAAGAGTCCAAGTATTAGTGCTACGCCAACAATCACCTCTCCGTATGCAATGATTTTCGCCCAAACACTTGCATGTGGAAGTACTGAGTTTTGTAAGAAAAATGCATACCATCCTTGCACGTCAGGGTGTGCTCCCCCTGTCTTTTGAAGCGCTCCTTGAATAAACCCTGAAAGAGCTTGCCCTGAAGTATCACCGACCCATAGCGGAGAATGTATCTTTCCCCATCCAGCATGTAGCCACTGCCAGCCAAGATAGACTCGAACGACAAGCCAAAGAAAAGCGAGGCGTGTATCTCCAAAAAGAAATTGAGCAATTGGTGGGTCACTATATTGTGTTTTCATAGATATAAAGTTACTTTTAATAGTTTTATTATATCACTCTGGGATAACTTTTGATTACTACTTGTATCTATCTCTACCAATCAATGAAGCTATGATTATCCCAAGTATAAAAACTCCAATTGCAGTCCACACTCCCTCAAAAAGGGCTACTGCGGTAAGTATAATAATGATTATCCATTTAGTTTTCATGTGCAAAGTATACCAATTTTAAAATGTTAGGTTAGGCTACAATAATATATAGACTATTTTGTGTTTCTTGCTATATGTTCATTAATTTCAAGCAAGCGATCATATTTACATACTCTCTCACCTCGAGTAAGTGACCCGGCTTTTAAAAAATGACAGGAGAGTCCCACAGAGAGATCTGCAATGAAAGTATCTGTTGTCTCCCCTGATCGGTGAGAAGCAAAGGTCTCCCATCCATACAAATTAGCAAGTTTTATAGCTTCAATTGTTTCTGAGAGAGTTCCTATTTGATTTGGTTTAATCAACACTGTATTCACAGCATCATGTTCATGAGCAAGGTTGATACGAACTATATTTGTTGTTAGAAGATCGTCACCAACAATATGTATTTTTTCGCCAAATAGTTTTTTCATTTTAGTGAAACCCTCCCAATCCTCTTCGGCAAATCCATCTTCAATTGAAATAATTGGATACTTTTCTATAAGCATCGCATACCAATTGAGAAGTTCAGTCGAAGTAATATGTTGCACAATTTCTTTTTTTAAAAGAGTGTATACACCATTTTTATAAAAACTACTTGCTGCAACATCAAGAGCAATTTTGCATTGATTGGTTGTATACCCGGCGTCCAAGATTGCTTTAATGATATATTCAATAGCAAGTTCATTTGATGCAAGAGTTGGAGCAAACCCTCCTTCGTCTCCAACACCAACAGAATACCCGTCACGATGAAGGAGGGTGCGAAGTGAATTGATTATTTCTGATGCAGCACGTATTTGTGCATCAATACCTGAAATACCCACAGGTATCATCATAAATTCTTGAATATCAAGACCACTGTCTGCATGTTTCCCTCCGTTGATAATGTTAAAAGAAGGAGTAGGAATGCGAAATTCTTTCACACCAGAAAGTAACCCAATATATTCATATAATTCTTTTCCTAGTGAATATGCACACGCTTTTGCAAACGAAAGAGAAACTCCCAAGATAGCATTGGCTCCGAGACGTGACTTATCTTCCGATCCATCCAAAGCACACAACGCTTTATCAAGTGTCTCTTGTGTATAGTCATTCCCGATAAAAGCTTTTGCTATCTCACCCTCAACAAAAGCTACAGCCTTAAGCACCCCTTTTCCATTGAATCTTTTCGGATCTTCATCTCGAAGCTCATGTGCTTCATGGATTCCAGTGCTTGCTCCTGAAGGAATTGAGACAGAACCTGTTGATCCATCTGAAAGAATGCAAGAAACCTCAATTGTAGGATTTCCTCGTGAATCAATAATTTCTCTTGCTTTAAGTGAAGTAATTATAGCCATATGTTAGTACTATAGATGATGAAACTGCTGACCAATTTTTTCTTTATGTTGTTCAGCCTCTTTAATAATTGTCTCCATGACTGCTACTGCTTCAACTGGATATTTTCCAATTGTCGTCTCCTCAGAAAGCATAACAGCATCCGCTCCTTGAAGAATTGCTGTGGTTACGTCGGTTACCTCTGCGCGAGTTGGCTCTGGATTATTAACCATTGAAACAAGCATCTGTGTTGCTACGATAACTGGTTTACCAGCATCTTGTGCAAGTGTAATTATTTTTTCTTGAATAAAAGGTATTTGTTCGATTGGAACTTCATTACCGAGGTCTCCTCGCGCGACCATGACTCCATCTGAAGCAGTAATGATTTCTGATAACTTTTCAACCGCTTCTGCCCGTTCAATCTTTGCGATTACCTTTTGATCTCCCTTGCATGCTTTGATGACCTTCTGACATTCTAAAATATCATGGGCTCCTCCAACAAAAGATACCGCGAAGTATTCAACGCCTAACGATACTGCAAAAGCTATGCACTCTTCATCCCGAGGTGTAATAGCACTTGTATTTTTTGGATCGTATCCATGAAACTTTCCTGCTTGAATCCTTGGACCAGGTAAGTCTACGATAATGGGAATATGTTTTTTTGTATCTTTTGATACTTTGCGAATAAGTTCTATCAAGTCTTTATACCCATCAAATGTTCCATAAGAGAAATTCAATCGAATAACATCAAGTTGATATTCAACCATTTTTTTGAGAACTTCGTATGAAGATGATGCTGGTCCGATCGTTGCAACAATCTGTGAGGTTGAATGTGTTTGCGCTGTATGTTCTACTTCACGAACTTCTTTTGAAAGCGAGTGACCATCTTCAGTAAGTTCATAAATAATGACAGATTCAAATGGCATTTCAATATCTGCAATTACTTCATCAGAAATTGATTCTATATATTTAATAAGTGCACGTAATGAGTTACCGTGACCAACAATAAGAACATTCTTACCTTCACGAACGTTCGGGAGAATTGTATCTAAAAAATATGGCAGGACACGATCATATACCATTTTTAAAGTTTCACCATTTGGAATTGGGTACTCCCACCCTCTTCGAAGTTTTTTAAATTCTTCTTCACCGAGCGCTTCTTCCATTTCCCATTTATTACGTCCGGAATAATCTCCGTAGTCTCGCTCATTCAGTGCAGCTGAATGTTCTGTTGGAATTTCAACCACTCCACATGTATTTAAGATACATGAAAGTGTTTCAATTGAACGAACTTGCATAGATGCAAACGCGCAATCAATTGATACATCTTTAATCAAGAGACCAATATCTTCTGATTTTTTAAATCCAAGCCCAGTCAAATGTAGATCGTGACTTCCGGTCCAACGACCAACCTTATTCCATTCTGATTCTTGATGACGCGCAAGAATAAGTTTTCCTTTCATCTTATTATTTCTGTACTATTGTTTCTGGAACTCGACCATCAAAAAAATCAATTATTGCTTTTGCTGCACGGAGAGACATTTCATCACGCGCCTCAACACTTGCTGAGGCAATATGTGGAGTAAGAATGACATTTTTTAAGCGAGCCAATCCAGGAGAGAGTTTCGGTTCAAACTCAAAAACATCAAGGCCAGCTCCTGCAATTTGCTTTTCTTGCAAAGCACGCACAAGCGCTTTTTCATCAATAACAGGCCCCCGTGAAGTATTTATGAGAAACGCTGTAGGTTTCATTTTTTCGAATTGTGCCTCGCTAATAAGATGCCGAGTACTTGGAAGAAGTGGGACGTGTAGGCTCACGACATCGGCACTCGCAAGAAGCTCTTCAATAGAAGAAACTCGACGCGCACCATATAAAGATTCCAGGCGATCATTTACTCGGGTATCGCTGTATATAATTTCAAGTCCAAGCGCTTTTGCATAATGAGCAGTACGTTCTCCAATACGACCCGCTCCAATAAGCCCAAAAGTTTTACCAAAAATATTTGTACCAACAAAATTCATCGGAGACCATCCTTTGTATTTTTTTTGTCTGACAAAACTATCTGCCTCAACCACTTTGTTTGCAAGAGCAAGCATAAGAGCGATTGTGTGTTCAGCAACTGCTTCACATGAAGCCTCTGTTGGTGTATTAACAACAGTTATCCCTCGAGTTTGAGCGGAGGAAATGTCGATATTATCAAAACCAGTTGCATAGTTTGCATATATTTTTACAGATGGAGCTGCCTCAAAAATATCTGCATCAATATGGTCAGTCAAAAGACAGAGCACGGCATCATAATTTGTTTTTTGTAAAGCTTTAATCAACCTTTTTTTTCCGATAACCTCGTCTTTGGTAAAAACATCAACTTGATATCCTCTAGCGCGAAGTAGTGTGAGTCCTTTTTCAGGTATTTTTCTTGTAACAAAAATTTTTTTATTCATAACGATAGTCTGCGCCTACTGCCTGGCTTATATTTATAAATCCGTCTCGTTTCAATAGATGTGCAAGACGATAATTAATCGTACTGATAACTTGTGGCCCTTCGAAAATCATTCCTGTTATCATCTGCACAAGTGATGCTCCTTGCCTTATTTTATGATAAGCATCTTCTGCAGAAAAGACCCCTCCGCACCCAATAAGAATAAATCGCGATCTTTCTTTCTTGTAAATATAGGAAAGTAACTTATCGGCACGATCTTGAACAATCTTTCCACTCATTCCTCCAACTTTTGGAACAGTATCATAGATTTTAGAATTATTACGATCCTTTGTCAGGTTACTGCAAATAATGCCATGAACACGATGCCGGCGTGCAATATCAAGCAACATATCAAGCCAAGGAATTTCTATATCTGGAGAAAGTTTAATAAATATTGGTTTATCTGTTTTGATTGTATCAACCTTAGTCAGTAATTGTTCTAAATTTTCAGGAATCAGAAATGGTTGTCCTGTTTGCGTGTTTGGACAACTGACATTTACTGTAATATACGAAGCTGATGATTTCATATATTCAAAAGCTACGATCATATCTTCTATTGCTCTTGTGGTATCTATAGTATCTTTCGAGTTCGTTGCAGCAACACTTATTCCCATTGGAATAGTAAATATCTTTTTTGAGAGACGTCCGGAAATAATTTTAGCTCCATCATTTTTTAATCCATAATACACGACAAGTCCTTTTGACTTTGGAAGTCTCCATAATTTCTTCCCTTCGTTTCCACGGCACGGAACTCCTGTAATAGACCCAAGCTCAGCAAATCCAAATCCAACTTCAGGGAGAATGTTGGTGAGCTCAGCATTTTTATCAAATCCTGCTGAAAGCCCTATTGGATTTTCAAATGAAATTCCTAATATATTTTGTTTCAATACCGAGTTTTTGTAGGAAAATAAGGCTCGGGTGAACCATTTGCCGATTTTACTTTTTCCAAGAAAAACTCCGAAACGTATCATTTTCTCGTGAACCAATTCTGGATCATGGGCAAAAAAAAATGGCTTAAAGAAGGTTTTATAAAGCCAGTGAATTATTTTATTTCTGAAATTGATGAGAGTATCGTTCATAGAAGAGTGTCCTTACTCAAGTATAGTCCAGAGATATATGTAAAACAATGTTTGTTTGGTTTTTTGATCCCTACAGGATCAGTACACTTTTTCAAATCCCGAACAGAAGACAAGCAGTTGTATTCTTTGTGGCCCGAGATACAAAACGACCTACAAGATATGTGAGTC
>CAZDDY010000005.1:0-8520 GCA_964504455.1 uncultured Candidatus Saccharibacteria bacterium
ATATTACGAATTAAAAGATTCCTTGGCAAGTACCTATTTTCATCCAAAATTAAAATGATATACTCATAACAAATACCATTTGCATGGCAATAGTACAATCCCTTTCTGGGAAAAAAGGTGCGACAAGATCAAATTGGAGACCTTCTTTGCAAAAGAAGATTTCCCGAACTCCTTACAAATTTAAAATTAAAGCGACGCACCCTAAACAAATCGCTTAGACAACAAAGTACAAAAAATTATAATAGGAACCCTCACAGGTTCCTATTTTTTTGACTTTGCACTCTTTTTTCTTTTCCAGGGTACCAGTGTTTATACTCAAAGATACTTATCTTATCAAGATGATAAGAAGGATCTTTGTATTGATACAATTTTGAAAAATCATCTTGTGTAAAATAAAAGTAACGCTCATGTAAAAACGCAAATGTAAATAGCCCATTGTGCATTATTACCTTGATGTCACATCCATCCATTGCACATGCATATGCAACTTCTATCATTCCTTTTTTTATTCCTTTTTTAACCTTGCGAACGTATGTAAGTATATGCGGTGTAAAACCTATTTGTCCTTCAAGTTCCCACGGTCTTTTCATAACAGTAAGTACTTTTGCTTCTTCTCTTTGCCCTTGAAACACAATAAATCTTTGTGTGGTATGCGGCCAATTTTTTGCCGCACATTTTGGACAAAAAAGTGTCCGACAGATTGTGATATTTGGCATGACAATCGTTTTATTTCAATTTAAGTTTATCACAAAACCTAGAATGTCTCTCCCAGAAATGGCAATGGCAAGCCATATACATATGGATCTTTTTTTTGTCTTTCTTTTTCTTCTTTTCCTCTTTTTTGCAAAGAAGTAAAACTAGACGCAAGACTAATAGCACTAGACCCGTATTTATCACGAATACTATCTATTGCATCTAAAAGATTTTTTTTTTCAAGAATACTTTCTTGCTCACTGAATAAATCATACTGTACTTTTTCCATCCTCTGTAGTTGAAGTACCGTGATACCAGTTGATTTATACGATTCATTTTCTCTAAAAAGAAGTTTAAAGTCCTCTTCGATATCTTTCAATATATCTTCAGGATTATGAGTAGCAAAAGATAAGGAAGAAGAACTACTCCGGTATGCTTGTGCATCATTTTTAATATAAAATTGAACACTATGTGCTAAAAGTGCATATGAACGAAGTCTGGAGCAAATAATTTCAACATTTCTGGAAAACTCAGACCAAATAAAAGAATGCTCATTACTTTTCGTAAACGAACGAGTAGCTTGCAGGGATTTTGGAAGTTCACTTCCCTCTCCTATTGAAAATACCCGATCACCATGCAACTCTGTCCATATGTCTAACATCGGTTTAGAAAACCAATTTTTAATTTGAGAAAATGGTAAAGAAATAAATTTTCCAGCTGTTGTAATATTGCGAGCCAAAAAGACTTTCGCAAGCCTCCTGCCGATACCCCAAACACTTCCTATAGGCAATCTATCAAGTACAACTTCGATTTCTTCTTTACTACAAAGTATAAAAAGTCCATCTGGCTTCTTTGCAGATGAAGCTACTTTTGCTAAAACTTTTGTTGGTGCCAATCCAAAAGAAAACGTAATACCTAAAGCTCTTTGCACATCGTTTTTTATTGCACTCACAAAAGACTCCCATGAACCATATTTTTTCATATCTTTTTCATCCAAGATTGCAAAACATTCATCGATACTATATCGCTCAACAGTATCTGAAAAATTCTTTAACAGATTATAAAGCCTCCGAGAGTACATCTCATATAATTCAAAATGAGATGTAAGTATCGTTACCATAGGAAAATCACGCTTAATTTTAAATATTGGATACGCACGATGAATACCAAGTTTCTTTGCTTCAACACTCATAGCACATGCAATACCTCTGTCTTCACCCACAACAACAGGCTTACCTTTTAGATGTGGAAATCGGGCAACTTCACACGCAACAAAGAAACTGTCGCCATCAACATGTAAAATCATTTTCTTCATTTATAAAAATTAGTACTTACGAATAACTGCTTTTACAACAGCTGCAATATTTAATGATTCTTCGGGGTAAATATTAGAAAAATCTTTGTTGGCAGGTTCAAGATACATTTTTCCATTTTTGCTTCTGAGATACTTCATCGTCCAACCACCATCTACCTCAGCAATAACGATTTCTCCTACCTTAGGTTCTGTAGTTCTTTCAACAATAACCATATCTCCATCTCTAATACCAGCATCATACATTGAATCGCCTTTGACCTTTAACATAAAACTCGCGTCATGTTTTTTAATAAGAAAATCATCAAGAGAAATAGTGTCTAAAAGACTTTCTTCTGCAGGTGTCGCAAAACCAGCTTCTACTAGACCAAGCATTTTTACTCCTCCAAGAAGTGCTGTTTCGGGAATAAGTTTGCCAAGACTATCTTTTGCAACAAGTCCTGCCTCAATCATTCTATCAACGAGTTTAGAAACAGCATTTTTAGATTTATAACCAAAAAGCTTTGCCATCTCGCTGTAAGACGGCATACGCTTTTTAGATTCGTAGAAAGAAATTAACTTTTCTTTGTAAGCATGTTCCATATTTTAAAATAGAGCCGGAAATAATCTACCAAAATACTTTTGGCGAGTTTGTTCACGGATTCTTTGTACTATAAGCTTATGCTTACGAGATTCAGCTTGATACCGCATATCATGCATGATTTTGTAGTCGATAACTTGATTAATGTGGGTCAATTGCTTTCGTAAGCGAGCTATATATTGTGATCGTGTCATAAATTATTTATTTACTAAATCTTATAAGCGACCTCGGTATGTACAGTATAGGTGAACAATCGTTCACCAGTCAAGCAAGTTATCCACAGGCAACTTAAAATTGAGTTTAGTCTTCTTCCTCAAGCAAGGCATCTGCCTTCATTCGATGTAAAGTACCCTCTTTGTGATTAGGTGGACTATAGAGCGTATAGAGCTTTAAGGACGCTGTACTGCTTGTATTTACAATATTGTGTGTTGTGCCAGCAGGAACAATAACTGCAAATCCATCTGAGAGCTCATATTCAATACCATTTAAAATTGCCTTTCCGGTTCCCTTCTCAACACGAATAAACTGATCAAGGGCGTGAGTTTCCATACCAATATCTTCGTTTGGCAAAAGATCCATGACGACGAGCTGCATATGACCTGAGGTATATAAAACCTTACGAAAATTAGTATTTTCTAAGGTAGCATCCTCAATATTTCCAACAAATGGGAGTTTTGTTTGCATATATAACAATTGTACACCTTGTCTTGTGGCTATGCCAAATGTAAAGAACAGGTGTATACTTACTGTGTATGGATATGAGCAAACAACCAAATAACGACAGGCCTCTAGAAACAACGCTCTCTGAAAAAGTTCCAGAAGAACCTAAAAAAATGGCTGAGATGATAATGGAAGAAGAAAGAACAAAACTTGCAGAAAAACATGGTGTACCTAGAGAGGCCTGTTCAAAGAGAATGGGTATTTGGTATATACACGACAAACCAGCAGACTAATTTATTTTTGATTTATCTTTTCTCCCACTCTTCATCTTGCCTTGCTAAAAGATCATGTGCTTTGGCTTTATCAACTAAAAATTCTTTCACAACTTTCTCTAAACGAGAAGACTGTGAGCCTTTAAACAAAATTAAATCTCCAGGTAAAATATTTTCTTGTAAGTAAGAAATGGCTTTTTCTATTGACTCAACATGGACACACTCTGCATGCTTTTTCTGTTGCATTGCTTCCTCATGAGTAAATCTTGAACGTACTCCAATGGTAAGCAATACATCAACCGCCCTAGCAGCTTGGCTTCCAATTTTACGATGTTCTTCTTCAGTAAACCTGCCAAGTTCCATCATGTCTCCAAGGACAGCTATTTTTCGTGTTGGAACTTCCAGGTCTCTCAAGGTCTCAAGCGCACTTGAAACTGCAATTGGTGAAGCATTGTATGAATCATCAAGCAATGTTGTTTTTTGCACGCCAGAAAGAATAGTCATGCGTCCAGGTGGTGGTACAAAGGACTCTACTATTGTCTCTAATCCATCCAAAGATATATTTTTGTTGTGTAAAAATGCGATTCCAGGTAAAAATGCGAGTATATGATTTTTATTTACGGTACCATTCAAACGAAATGTATATGTGTTTTCTTTGATGGAGACAATTGCAGACATTCCTATTGGTTTTAGTACTCCTTCATTTTCTCCATACGTATATGAAAAAGAAACAAGCCTGACATCACTTTCTTCGTGCTCACCAAATGTTAAGACGGTTGTACCTTTCTTTTCTGCTTCTTTACGAAGATCATACACTTTTTCGTCATCACGATTGAGAATAAGAAGTCCATCTTTACCTACTGCTTTTGCTAGGGCACTTTTTTCTTCTATTACCTCTTCTTTTGAATTAAAAAATTCTATATGCACTGGTACTTCGGGAAATCGAGTAATAACTGCTACTCTTGGCTTGAGCCATTTTGTAACACTTTTTATGTCCCCTGGTGAATCAGCTCCGATTTCAAGCACTAAGTATTTTGGATACTTTTTTGTAAAAAATGCTTGCTTAAAACCGAGGATAAGATTTGCTAACCACTCAAAGTGATTGTTCCATGCATTAGGAAGCCCGAGGATTGTAAGTGGAATACCGAACTCACTATTAAAACTTTTTTGACTCTTACGGACTTGAAAATGTGGTTGCATAAGCGCATACATAGCATCCTTAGCTGAAGTTTTACCCACAGATCCTGTTATGCCAATAATAAAAGGACGATACCTAAGAAGCGCAATCCGCGCCTCCCAAATCAATATCTTTACAACTATTTTTTTGAGTAATTCTTTCATTGCCTGAAACTTCTTTTATACTACTACAATTGCTGAAATCTCTCTAAGCACCAACTCTTGACCATACTTTAAATATATTATCTGTCTGGAGAGATATTGTAATATGTCAAAATAGCTTCACCAACGTCAAAAACAGGCTTTGATAGAGTCTTTGAAGCATATTCAACACCTCGCGGATTAACATTGTACATAAAAACTAAATACTTTGGTTCATACCCAGGGAAAAAAGCGTACATAGTATGCAAGTATCTATCTTCTGAATATTTACCCGTCGTTGGATCAGGAAGCTGAGCTGTTCCAGTCTTTGACCCTGCGGTGTAATGTTTGAATTTAAGTGTTCCACCAAGTAATTCTTTATCAACAACTGTCACCATCATCCTGCGCACAATATCACTTGTTTCCTTAGAGATAACTTGCTGTCCTTTCTCATATTCCATTTTTTCAACTGTCCCATCCTCCCATCTAATCTCTTTCACAACATGTGGTGTAGGTAGATATCCTCCATTCGCAATAACAGAAAATGCTCTCACTGCCGAAATAGGTGTGACAGCAATTCCATGCCCAAATGATGCTGTGGCATACTCAACGTCTCTTGTTGCGTACAAATTTCCAATAAGGTTTTCAGCCTCTCCTGGCAAATCTATACCTGTTTTCTCAGCAAAACCAAATCGTTCCATATATTCACGGAAGCGATTTCTTCCTAATTTTTGCATTATAAAAGTCGCACCAGTATTGAGTGACTTAGAAAGGATGGTTTGCATGGGGGTGATGCCGTAATACTTGTCTTCCACATTTCGTATTTGTTTTTTGTCTATCATAAGCGGGCCGGTATCTTTATACGTTGAACTTTCTGTTATAACACCAGCATCAAGCCCTGAAGCCATGGTAATTGTTTTCATGACTGACCCTATTTCAAAGACATCCTCGACGATTCCATTTGAAAATGCTTTTTGATTTGTTACTTCTCCATATGTATTTGGATCAAAGGATGGTGTATTTGCCATCGCAACAATTTCTCCAGTATGAGGGTTAATAATAATTCCACCAACTTTTTCAGAACTCCATGTTTCCTGCACACCCAAAAGTGCAGTTTCAAGTGTTGCCTGCATGTATGGATCAATCGTTGTGACGACATCCCCTTGTTTCTTGTTCTCATGGGTAACTATTTCTCTAAGATTTGCAAATACTTCCGCAAAAAAATTTACAGATGGAGCATCTTCTGCACCACCCAAAATTGCGTTGTATTTTTGTTCAATACCATATCGTCCAGTAAAAGTATCACCCTTGTATCCTACAAAACCTGTAATCTGGCTTCCAAGTGTTCCTCCAGGGTAAAATCGCCATGTATCGCGATATAAAGAAATTCCTGGAAGCGATTGGGCACGTATTTCTGCTGCATCGTTTTCCGAAAGATGTATTGCAACCTCTTCATATACATCATTGTCTTTCTCTGCTCGCTCAATAAAAACTTCTTTTGAAATCTTTAAGTATGGCAAGAGAATTTGATACGCTTTTTCAATATCTAAAAGTTTTGAAGGATTAAGTGCAACTTTGTATCCTGAGACAACAGTGGCTGCAGAAATAAGTTCTTCATCTTTAGTAGTAAAAAAAATTGATCCACGAGAAAACTGAGTTCCTGGATCAAGAACATACTGACTTTCTGCTTTGTTCTCATATTGATTTGCTCGAACAACTTGCAGAAAAAAAAGCTTGGTTAAAATACCACCACCGACTAAGATTATTAAGATACTGACTATAAGAATTCGCTTATATAAGAAATTAGTAGCCATACTCTCTGGTTACGTTGGTTGCAACCCGAGTAGCTCTATCTTGAAACACAAGGCTCTCTGGTTCAATAAATCCTTGGCTCTCTGCGAATTTTTCAGTTATTCGCTTTGTTTGGTTAAGATATGAAAGTTCAAGCTGGCTTATTGTTGATTTCAACTCTGCAACATGACGTTCTGCGTATCTTCTCTCAACAATAGCAAATACAACTGAGCCTACAGAATACAGATACACTGCTGCGCCAAAAATAAATAGTCCCAAAATCACAACAAAAATCTGTCTTTCTCTTCTAAAAACAATTTTATTTAAAATATTTTTATTTTGTAATGAGGACTTTTTCATACAACACTTTTTTTAAAAATTCGAAGCTTTGCACTCCGCGCTCTTTTATTGAAATCAATCTCTTCATCTTTTGGAACAATCGGTTTTTTGTATACAAGCATTCCTTCTTTTTTTGAAACCCATTCAGAAAAGATCCTTTTCACAATACGATCTTCAAGTGAATGAAATGAAATCACAAGAAATACACCACCGGGAGAGAGTACATCAAAACCGTTTCTAAGCCCTCTTTCAAGAGTGCCAAGCTCGTCATTAACTGCTATCCTAATTGCTTGAAATGTTTTTGTTGCTGGATGAATCTTTCGATGTCTATACCAGAGAGGAACCGCTTTCTCAACAATATCTCGTAGTTCAAATGTCGTTTTTATTGGTTTCCCTTCCCTTGCGAGAACAATTGCTTTAGCAATTTTTTTCGCAAACCTCTCTTCTCCATACCCAAAGATAATATCTGAGAGATGTTCCTCTTCCCAGATATTTACAACATCATATGCATTGAAAATAGCTTTGTGGGAATCACTATCAAGTGTCATGATAAGTGGGCTATCTGTTCTAAATGAGAAACCTCTATCATTTGAATCAAGTTGAAGACTTGAAACACCAAGATCAAAAAGTATTGCATCAACAAAACCTATATTGCTACCCTGGAGGCATTCTTTTATGTTTGCAAATGAATCATTAAAAAGTATTGGATCTGCTCCGACATCTTTTAATTTTTTTTCAGCAACTTGTAGCGCTTCTTTGTCTTTATCAAAACCAATAACTTTTATTTTCTTTTCATGATTCAAGAAAATTTCTACTGCATGTCCCCCAAGCCCCAACGTACCATCGAGATAGCTCCCGCCATCTTTAATATGTATTTCACGTATGATTTCATGTAAAAGGACTGGGATGTGTAGTCGTGTTTCCATCTTCTCTGTGATACGCAATACTCTTTTACGAGCATTGCATATTTCAAAGCCTATGATTATAGAACGCCTACTGAACCAAGTTTCTGTGCCAAAACATCTGCTTCTGTTTCAACTCGCTTTTTGTATTCTGCCCATCGCTTGTCATTCCAAATTTCTATTCGGTTTTGGACTCCAAGCACTGCAACTTTTCCTCTAATTTGTGCCCGTTCTTTCAAAAAGTCAGGAATAAGAATACGTCCATTACCATCAACATCTACTTCAACTGCCCCACCAAACATAAATCGATTGAATCTCAAAATATCGGACTGAACCATAGAAGCTTCTGAGAGTTTGCTAGAAATTTTCTCCCATTCCTTCGTTGTAAACATAAAAATTGAAAGATCGAGTCCTGGTGCAAGCACAACGCTTTTTCCCATTTCTTTTCGAAATTTAATCGGGAGAGCCATTCTGTTTTTTTCATCCACTGAGTGGATATATTCACCAATTAGCATAGAGATAATGAGGGCGGAGACTATTCTCCACTTCTTCCCACTTGTCTACATTTTAAGCCACTTTATACCACTATGCAAGCCTAAAAACCCACTTCTGTGGATAACAAAAAACCTTACAGGAGTAAGGTTTTTAAATGAA
>CAZDDY010000005.1:8620-23811 GCA_964504455.1 uncultured Candidatus Saccharibacteria bacterium
AAACCCACTTCTGTGGATAACAAAAAACCTTACAGGAGTAAGGTTTTTAAATGAAATTTTTTGTAGTTATTACTTAGTGAGATTTCGGGAGTTAATATTGATGATGTGAAGAATCATCTTCAATTACATCCGAAAAATAAAAGAGGAAACCTGCAATAACACAAATAAAAAAGATAATAACGGCTGCAACCCAGTACAATGCCGAAAGAATGAAATATTCCTGGTTATATGCAGTTTGTGCAAGAAACACAGACAACAAGAAAAATATGATAGCAACAATACTGGTTAAAATTTGGAATAAATTATACTCCAACACTTCTTTAGAAGTGTAGGTTGATCTCTCTCTTGGTAATCCTGGTCGCAACAAAAGAAATGCAGAAAGACAAAATACTGTTGCTTGTGGCCACCCATAGACCCATGTTTTGAAATTCAAAATTTCACCAACAAAAATAATAAGTCCAAAAATAAGTACAACAAAGCCAGTATAACTAAAGGCCTTGTCAAAAGGTGTTTTATTGCTCATAAAGACGATTTAATGTAAATGTAAGTCAAAATTACCTTACTATATATGTAAAATAAGTCAATATAAAAACCCTTCGGGAAGAAGGGTTTTGCTTACCAATCCGTTATCTATAGTAGTAACGGTACATAAGTTTTGGCTGGAAAAAAATACGTACTTTTACATACACACTAGCAATTTCTACAAAGCAGAGAGTTATGCAAAAGAATAAAATAGTTATGGGTACAACAATCACCCATTGTAAGATGGTAAGAAGCAATGCACCTCCCCCACCAGAAAGAAGGATTATCTTATTCATGATTGCTTTTTATACTTTTCTTAAATTTGGAATTTTATAGTTTGTTAATTCCTCATCATTCATCAACTTAAATGCACAGTATGCAAATAAGAGAAATGCACAAAACAGCATGCATGAAAATAAAGTTTTAAGCGATATCAATTCTTTCATTTCAAATCCCGGAAAAAGTGATATAGACAACACCAGAAGAACAACCGAGCATGTCCAAATAAATGGAGCCAGGAATAACTCAACGCTTCCAAACATTCTATTCTGGCTATACTCTAAATGCCAGACTTGTGATGCAACCACACAAATAAATGCTACATATGTTACAGCAAACATACCAATCACATTTAAAAAGCTTTCACCAAACCAAAAATTGAGTGCCTCCCAAAATGCAAGCTTCCAATTCAAGGTAACAAGTAACACAAGCAGTACAAGCGCTATTCCACATGAAAACAGTGTGTATTCCAAGCCTTTGTTAACTTTTTCTTCATTAGAAAAAGTATTACTTCTGATACTCATAGTAACGTGTATTAAGTTATGAAATATTATCAGTTAAAGTGTATACCTCAAAAAAAGAACCTGCAAGTATTACTCACTTTTTGGTCTCATAAGAGGAAATAACTGTACTTCGCGAAGTGGTTTATCACAAAGATATGCAAACAATCTTTCACCAAAACCAAACCCACAGGTCGGTGGCATCCCATGCTCAAGCATTTCAACAAACTCCCATTCAGGCATCATTGCTTCATTGTCTCCACGATCAATAAGCTCTTGCTGAAGTGTAAAACGTTCTCGTTGATCAATTGGATCATTAAGCTCAGAAAAACCGTTGCCAAGCTCGCTACCTGCAAGAAGCACTTGAAATCGTTCTGTGACCCGAGCATCATCTAAACACGACTTCGCAAGTGGTGAAACAAGCTTTGGCACACGAACCAAGAATGCTGGACCAGAAATATTTTTTCTACAATATTTCCATAATGTGTCCATCAATCTTTCACGATTCTCTCCTGAATATACAACTTCAAGCTTCTCAAGCACTTCTTTCATTTCGCTTTCAGTCGCTTCCAACACATCTATTCCGGTTTGTTTTTTTATCTCATCAACATATGAAATACGCTCCCAGGGACTACTTAAATCAAATGTATGTCCCCTCGTTGAAAAAACAGTTGTGCCAAACACCTCTTGTGCGATTTTCTTATACAGTTCCTCAACAAGCATCATGCCTGCTTCATAATCTGCATACGCCATATAAAATTCTATGTTTGTAAATTCCTGTAAGTGGTCTGGGCTCGTACCCTCGTTTCTGTATGCACGTCCTATTTCAAATGTCTTTGGAAAACCAGAAGCCATGAGACGCTTCTGCCAGAGTTCTCCGATTGAAATTCGCAAATAAACATCAATATCAAAATCATTATGGTGTGTCTTAAATGGGTTTGCCTCAGCACCACCGGTAGTAATTTCAAGTGTTGGTGTTTCAACTTCAAGGAAACCTTTTTCCTTCATGAATGCTCTAACCACATCCCAAAACTTTGCTTTTTTAAAAAATAGCTCTTTCAGGTCAGGATCTGACAAAATATCTAAATAGCGCTTTCTATATCTTTCATCTGGATCTGTAATGCCGTGCCATTTTTCGGGAAGTGGTAAAAGACTCTTAGTAAGCATTGTCCAACTTCCTACCTGTAGTGTTTTTTCCCCTCGCTTTGTAACAAAAGTACTCCCAGAGAGCTCAACAAAATCTCCAATATCAACCGTATTAAAAAAAAGATCAAATAATGTATCCTCCTCACTTTCATTTTTTTTCAATAATCCTTGCATCATTCCAGAGCCATCAGAAATATTCAAAAAAATAAGAGCTCCTTGTGGTCTCAGTGCAAGTACTCTGCCTGCGATGGTTTCAACCTTTCCTTCTTCGAAGGTATCAATAAGTGTTTTTATATCTGTTGTTCTATTCGTTTTAGAAGGATACGACAAAAATCCCGATTCCTCGAGTTTCTTTTTTTTCTCTAATCTCACGCTTCGTAGTTCTTCAAGTGATGCCATACCCGCTAAGTATAGAGAAAAGCTTACTTGATTTCAACAATAACAAATTCTGTTTCGCCTTTTGGTGTTTTCACACACACTGTTTCTCCTTTTTTCTTACCCATGAGCGCACCACCGATTGGTGAGTTGTGAGAAACTTTTCCTACACCCATATCTGCTTCTTCAGATCCAACAACCACAAAAACGCGTTCATCTTTTTCGCCTTTCTTTTTTACTGTTACTGTTGAACCTATTGAAACTTCATTTTTTTGATGAGCAGTAACAATTTCCGCATTTTTAAGAATATTTTCAATTTGCCCAATACGCTCTTCGAGTCTTGCCTGTTCTTCTCGGGCATTATGGTATTCCGCATTCTCAGAGAGGTCACCTAGAGACCGTGCATACATGAGGGCGTCAAGAATTGCTTGTCTTTTTGGACCTTTTAAGTCGTGTAGCTCTGATTCGAGCTCTTTCTTTTTTTCGCTTGAAATATAAACCTGCGTACTCATATCTGAATGGGCTAATTCTACAGATAGAGAGCCTAAAGTCAACCCTGACACGAAGCCTCGCTTATTGTATATACTCAGGCTTATTCTTCTCAAGCCACAAAAGAAAGCCTTGAGCAACCGAGGAGGCACCAACATTTATACTTCCTGGACCTCTTTCCAAAAGTATTGTAAAAGCATATCTTGGATTCTCGTATGGCCAAAAACCAATAATCCATGAATTTATATATTCGTTGTTTGCCCCAACTTGTGCAGTCCCAGTCTTTGCTGCTACATCAAAAGAAAGAATGTTGAGTCTTTGCACTGTACCGTAGGATTCTGTTACTGCGAGGCGCATTCCCTCGTGAATCGCATCAAAATGCTCAGTTTTATGTGGAAGTGTTGCCTGTACCTCACCTTTATCCTTACCACTTTTTTTTATTATTGTTGGTCGAAGCACTGTGCCTTTGTTGGCAATTGAGGCAACTGCTCGAACCATCTCAATTGGTGTTACTTGAAACCCGTATTGCCCAATTGAAGTATTGTATGTGTCTCCAATTCTCCACGGATCGTCGGGAAAATTTTCTTCTTTCCATCTTGGGTCTGGTATTGTGCCATCCTTTTCTCCGGCTATTTCAATACCAGTTTTTTGAGCAATACCAAACTCCTTTATTCTATTTTTGAGTTTTTCGATTCCGATTCCTTTTTGCCCTTGGTACCCACCACCTACTTCATAAAAATAGATATTTGAAGACACTGCAAGAGCCTTTTTGATATCAACCCATCCATTATTTGGGTGAAGATCCCGAAAGAGTGTTTTCTTGGTTGAGTCATATGGATTTGGAATTGAGATATAACTATCAGAAAGAATTTGTGTTGTTTCAGTAACCACTCCTTCGATAAGTGCTGAGAGCCCAACAAAAGGTTTTATAATCGATCCCGGCGAGTAGAGTCCGGCTATTGCACGATTGAGAAATGGTTTTCTTGATGATGTGTTGTATCCAGAAATTGTTTTTGTATCCGTCCCTAAAGACAAAACATTCGGATCGTACTGCGGAAAGGTAGTCATAGTTAAAAGTTCTCCTGTTTTTACATCCATAACAATACCTGCACCTCCCTGGTACCCAACTTCCGTTACCATCTTCACAATTTCTTTATACATATTTTCTTGTAAGTCTTTATCAATAGACAGAGAGATATTTTTCCCATGCAGTGGCGGATTTATTACATTTGAAGAAACAATATTTCCTTGCACATCTTCCTCAAAAATCCATTCTCCATTCTCACCTTGCAAATCTTCATTGAATGCTTCTTCAATTCCATCTGTTGCAGTAAATTCTGTGCGCCAATAATTTCCACTGCTATCTTTCTTTGGATATTGGACATACCCTAAGAGATTACCGAACCCACCTGAGGCAATATATACACGTTTGTAGAACATAGTATCTTCTGTGGTATCAGGTTTATCATTCCATGCAAGTGGAATATTGTTTCGATCAAAAATAATTCCACGTTCAGCGAAAACAGGCTGTTTTTCGAGTGCGTTTATTAAAGAAAGCTCTTGTAGTTCTTTGCCTTGCTTAATTTGAAGCACTCCTAAGCGAATCGTGAAAAATAAAAATAAAAGTGATGCAAATCCAAATACAAGCCAGATTGCTTTTTTTCCGATCGTTTTTTCGATTCTTCCTTCAAACTGTTGCTTATCAAACACTGGTAAATTTCTATCATCCAAAAAAACTTCGTCAGGTTCAACAAACGGGTTTGCTCTTCCAATTCTTCTTCTTTTGAAAAACCTATAAATCATACACGTAGTGAAATTGATGGTCTCAGAAATTCAATTATATGTAAACTCACAACAAGAAGTACTGCCACTCCCATAAAAGCAAAGGCTCCTTCTGTATGATTTACTGTGCGAGCAAAATCAACTAAACACCAAACAAAAATACCTTCATAGTAATAAGGAAACGCATAAAAAAGCGGCACCATTGCCAAAAGAGCAATCCATGGCGATATAAAAAACCCTATAAAAAGTAGGAGGAGTGCAAAAAGTATTCGTTTCATCTTCGGCTAAAAAATGTCTTAAGCACAATCAAGACAAGAACAATAATGAGCCCATAAAACAAAAATGTATTACTCACAATAAAAAGCGCAAATACTAAGAAGTAGTACATAAAGTCGCTGTTTGCTTTTTCAAGATCTTGTATTGTTTCTTTGCCACTAACCCCGTCAGCAGTTGCTTCTGTCTTATTCTCTTCAACTATTTCAACTCTTTGATAATTGTTCTTTTTTACTTCGATTTGATTTTTAAGATCAAGTCTAAATTTCTCAAGGAAGTCAATTGCTTTTTCTCCTTTTTGTTTAAAAACCTCCGAGCCGATACCCTCTTTTGAAATGTCTGGTAGAGCTATTTGAGGTTCGGTCGCTGTATCATTTGACTGCCCAAAAGACGTAGTCGCGACTAGGAAAAAGCTCATTAGAATACTCGATAGGTAAATGATTTTTTTAAGGTTTTTGCCTTCTTTCATGTGTGTTGTACCTTTACTTTAACACACAACAAGACGCTAGTGAATTACAAAAAAACCAAACAAAACTGCAACAAAATTAAATATTGAATGTGAAAGTCCTATGAGCCAGAAATCTTTATACCTCATATACATGAAGGATAGTGCCATTCCTCCAAGAAACATAAATACAACAAGTGCAAATGACACCGGATAAATAATATGGAGCAAAGCAAACAAAAGACCACTAATTAAAATAACTCCGAGCTTGTCAGGAAAGATACGTGAGAGTTCGGGTATAAGAAACATTCTATAGGCGAATTCTTGTAAATATGAAACAAATACAAACAGAAACCAAAAGTGTGGTGTGTGCCACCAAAGTGATGTTACCTCTCCTCCCAAAGCTTTTGCTAGAGCAATAATGGAACAGACTCCGATAAGTGTGAAAATACTATATGGCAAAAGGAACTTTTTTCGATTTTGTACCTTTAGACCGAGTTCTTCTTTTGTCCAATTTGCTTTTTTTATGATTCCATAGATCAATACACAACAAAACGTGAGAACGGCCATACGCCAACTTTTATGGATAATATCAAAATACAAAAGTATGATTGGAAGAACAAATATAAAAAATAGATAGTACAGAATTGTATTTCGCTCGGTAGTTGTAACTTGTGCATTCATATAATTTTATGAAGAAAGAAATTCAAAAGATTGAATAATTTTTTCTAATTTTTTTTCTGCAGAAACTCTATTAAATGCTGGTTCTCTTGGAGGATCATACACATCTCCATTTGAACCATAAAATAGCACGTCAATAGCAAAACAGTGATTTTCGTGAATAATACGATAGCCGGTTACGCTTGAAAAATGATTCATGGCTGCATCAGACGTTTCAAAGACAGAAAAATCATGACCATTTACTTGTATTTTTTTGACTGGGACTGGATATGGTGGAAGAAGACAACTTGCAATTTCATCTTTGTCTGCAGTGACACCAATTCTTACTTCTCCCATCAAAATCTCATCCGAATTCGGTATTCGAAATGAAACGACAGGAATACCTTTTTTCTCATCTTTTGCATATACATTCCAATGTGTTGGTAGAAGATAAGAATTTACAAATTTTTCGGCAACAATAAAACTACTTGGATATGAAATTTTGAATTTAAAAGTTTCGTTGATGTACGTCTTTAAAACATCAACCTGGCTCTCATTGGTATTTGAAGTATTTAAAATGACCGATACTGGCTCTCTGCTTTGTTTAACCCAAAGATATATCCCGGTGAGAAGTACACCAATAATAATTATGATTGTGAGTTGTTTTTTCATGCACCAGGAGTGTTCAACCTCCTACCCACTACTATACCACTAGAATTTTCGACTATCATAGGCCCAATGAAGAAGCGCTTGCCTTTGCCTTGGCCTGCAATGTATATCCCCCGCCCTACAATTGTGTGCAATTTGACCAATATGGCGTCGAATAGCTTTCCATCTTTTTATTTGTCGAGTATCTTCTTTTGGAATCCTTCTCCCAAGATAGTACCGACAATACCACTGAAACCATCCTCGTGGATCGTCTTTGTATATCCACCCATTTTTTTTCCACACTGAAAGTGGTTGACTCGCATGTACTTTGAAAAAATTTAATTTTGGATCGGGTCTTTCTTTTGCAAGTTTTGCTTTCAGTCTCCAACTTTTTGGAAACTCCTTAAGGTATGTATTATCTTCATACCATCCATCAAAAACACCTAAGGCAAGCATCTCCTGAGGAGTTAAATCTGGCCTAAACTCGGGATCAAAATTCTTGCCGACAGGCTCAGTACATATGTATGTGTACTTACTTTGAAATGAATCATTAACAACTATTTTTTTCATAAAACTATCTATTTAAAAATAGAATATTGAGTTGTAGAACTGTTGCAAAGGTTACCCACAAAAGGTACGGAGCCTGTATATAGGCAACCCATCGCATATGTGGAAATATCACAATCATTGCCCACACAAGAGTTCCCAAAACAAGCAGAATGTCTATTGACGCTAGTAGATTGTTTTTTAATCCAAATTGAAGTGGTGTAAATGCAAAATTAAAAATTAAGTTAAGAACAAATGGTATTGCTATAGGCCACGGGAGAGCTTTGCTTAATACTTTTTGAAAAACACTAATGAAACTAATAGCAATAAGAATATATAGCACACTCCACACTGGTCCAAACAACCATGATGGTGGAGCCCAAGAAGGTTTTATGATTGTTTGGTACCAGTTGTATGTGTTCATACAATTAATTTTCTAGACTATTTAAACCAATCGTGGAGCCAGTCCCTGAGATTGTATTATTTTTATGCTAAGAAGAAAAATTTATTTCAAATGGGTACATACCCATACCACAAGATCCTTGGAGTATGCCGAGCTTCGGATTACCTAAGTCAATATCTGTCGAACCAGAACTTGGGAGAACTTGTGAGATCTTCATACTTGGAACACGGACAGTTGACGAGCAATCAAAGGTTCCACTTGTATCAAATCTTAAAATTGTTGGCATGTTTGCTTTTGCAACACTCACTCTTGGTAGGTAGCCGCCTTTTGCTTTAATAGTAATAATTTGTTTCCCATCTACGATTGAAACATTTTGCATATTCTCCTCTTCTTTTTGTGTAAGATCTGTTCTTGAATTGTTTCCTTTATTTACAAAAAGAATAGCACTTCCTACAACTACCCCTACTAAGATAACTGCCACTGTTGTTTTCATAAATTGATTATATAAAAATATGTTAAAAGTTAAAAATGGGTGATATAACTCCAATAATAACCAAGGAGTTAATAAAGTTAAATAATGCAAACATGATTACAATAAGTCCTGCAGACTTAAAGAAAACACCTGATTTTTTACTATTCGTAACACTGAACGAGCTAAAACTAATCAAAGCAAGAATTGGTAGCGTTCCAAGCGCAAATGAAAGCATTGTAAGACCACCATTTAAAAAACTACCTGTGGTAAGTGTGTAGAGTTGCATTGACTGAGTAAAACCACACGGCAAGAAAAAAGTTGCAATACCTACAAGAAGTGGGGTTAGTGTATGGTTTAGACTTGAAACGTTGTGGGCCTTTTTTGATATAAACTTTGGCATAGAAGGTTGTAATTTTTTTGCCCATGGAAAAATATCTAAAAGATTGAGGCCTAAAATAAGCATAACGAAAGCAATAATAACTCCCAGAATAAACGTTGCTGTTGTGTTAAGGGTAAAAGCAGAACCTAAAGCACCGATTATGCCACCGAGAATAAAGAAGGACACAAGGCGACCTCCATGAAACATGAGTTGAGGTTTTATTTTATCTCCCTCTTTTGCAAAAGTTGCAGACATTGAAAGAAGTAATCCACCGACAACTGCCATACAAGTCGAAAGTGAAGCAATAATGCCTATAACAAATGCTGTACCGTAATTGACAGTGCCACCACCCACAAGACTGACAACACCTAGTTTTTGCAAAAGCACAAATAAAAGTGCAAATCCTAAAGCAATAGGTATAGCGATTTTGAAATCAGTCCATTTCTTTGTCTGTGCATGTTTTTCAAGTGCAATTGTATACCCATGGGGGTTGACGACAACAGTGAGTTCTTTTACAATTTCTTCTTCTGTTTTATCTCCAAAATCTCCAGTAATTTTTATAGAGTGATCTTTAAGACTTGATGTGACACTTTGTACATTGGATAAGTTGCCAATCTCAGTTTCTGTTAAGAGAACACAAGCATTACAGTGCATACCATGCACATGAAAAGTGAAGGTTTTCATAAATTATACTAACTCTTGTTTTTTCTCAAGCATCATATGATGTATAGTTGCTATCTGTAACCAAATTGCAACAAGTATAAGAACTGTTGCATCTTTAAATAGATGATCTTGGGTCATTCCAAGAAAGGAACCTGAAAAATCAGCACGCCACGCACCAATAAGCATAAATACTCCAAAGAAACCCACCAAAACACTAATCACATGTAACACTTTTGATATTTTCATAAATATTTTATAAATTAATAATAATTATTCGAATCTAAGTTCAATTTTATCATTTTCTTTCATCACATAATTGCCATATTCGGTATTTTCTATACCGTTAACTGTCATTTTCATGTTAGAGCCAAAAGAACCTATCTCCTTATTCCAATTTTGGAAAAATTGACTTAGTGTTATGTCACTCTTTTTTACTACTCCTTGGAATTCAAGATGTATAACTCCGGCTTGAGCATCTTCAATATGTGTATGTATTGGTTTGTGATTACTTTCTAGGCCAATATTGCTTGGTATTTCAAGTTTTTGACCCTTAACATACATGGTAATAGTGGGATGCCAATGCAAGCCAAAACGAGAAACTATCTGTTCTTCAGAAACCTTAGATGAAGCAGATGTCAGCCAGACGATAAAACCAATAATAGCAAGAACGATTAAAAATATAGTAATCTTCTTCATAAACTAATTTTCAACTTTAAAGTTAAGCATCATTCCTGACTCGAGGTGTTCTGAAATATGACAGTGTGCCATCCAATCACCGAGATTGGAAGGATCAAGAATAATATCGACAGTCTCTCCAGATTTAATAAAAACTGTATCTTTCCACACAAGATTTTTTTGTTGTATACCGTTGCGACTAACGACAAGAAATCTTTGTCCATGAAAATGTATCGGGTGTTGCATTGGATGCATAGAGGTTGGATCATTTTCAATTCTAATTTTAACTGGTTCGTTTTTTTTGAAAACCCAATTTATATTTTCGTTTTCTTTGCCAGTATTTTTATCTTTAAGTTTCCATTTGATTTAATCTATATTAGTAGAGGCATTCATTGCTTGGTTAGAGTCATCCCACTCAATACCATCTGAGCTTACTCCTGTCAGAGAACCTCTCATCATAGAACCGTTTGACATCGTATGCTCTCCATGTCCCATACCTTGCATGTCCATCATATTCCCTCCCATATCAAGAGTAAGTGTGATATTTTTATCAGGTAGTTTATTAAAGTAACTTTGAAATGGCTCAATACTTTTTGTTGTCATCATATTTGACTGAAGCATATCAAACTCATTTTGATAAGAAACATCAATTACATCTTCACTCACTAAAACTTTTCCGAGTAAATAAGTATTCGTTGGAGTTTGGTTCTGAATTTCGTATGTACCAGTTTTAGACATCAAGACATCCACAATGACCCGCTCAGATGGACCAAGAATGAGACTATCCACGAAAGACGCTTTTTCATAGGCTCCACTATCACCACCAACTAATTTTAATTTCAAACCCTTAATAGCAAAATTAAATGGTCGAGTGTTTGCTGAGTTAACTACATACATTCGTACAACTTCTCCGGACTTTGCTTCAAGGATAAAATCATCATCCCCGTTCACAAGCATCACATTACCATAATGCCCCATTAACGTATGGCTTGTTTTATTTTTATCCAATAGAATATTCCCATTTTCAATTGGAATGTCAGATAGAAAAAGAAGTGTTTCTCTATTTACCTTAGGAAAGTAGGTGGTATCGTTTGGAGTTACGATAAAGGCTCCAAAAAGCCCCAGGGCTTGACCATATACCTCTTTCACGTGAGGATGATACCAATACACACCTGCATCAGGAAATTTTAATTTATAAACAAAGGACTCCCCTGGCTTCATTTCTTTTTGCACCATCTGAGATCCGTCATATGCATTTTCCATTCGCACGCCGTGCGAATGGAGTAGTTGTGGAAAATCAGTATTATTTTTAAAATTTATCGCAATTTCTGCTCCTTGTAATACTCGAATAGTTGGTCCTGGAATCGAACCATTGTATGCAAGCATTGTTTGATTTTTGCCAGCAATTTTTTTTGTTATATATGATGCAGTTAAATCAAGAGTGTCTCCATTATTCAGATCTATAAAAACACTTTTAATGGCACTTTTATTTTTGTCATCTCGAACGAAACCATTTTTGGGTAATATGTTTTTGCTAGTATTGAACAAAAAAATACTCGCAATAATAATCAAACCAATGATTATATAAAGCTTTTTGTTTTTCATATAATTTATAATTTTTTAGCTTTAATTCTAAGTGAGTTCGACACTACTGAAACACTAGACATTGCCATAGCAAAACCAGCAAATATAGGGTTAAGCAACCAACCAAAAATAGGGTAAAAAACTCCAGCTGCAAGTGGAATTCCTAAAACATTGTAGATGAAAGCCCAGAAAAGATTCTGCTTAATACCTCTCATGGTAATTTTTGAAAGTTTTATTGCTTTGGACAATTTTGATATATCTCCGTGTAAGAGTGTAATCCCAGCTGATTCGATAGCCACATCTGTACCAGTAGCCATAGCAATGCCAACATCGGCTTGAGCAAGTGCTGGGGCGTCATTGACTCCGTCTCCAGCCATTGCCACGATATGTCCTTGTTGTTGAAGCTATTGTACCTTTTTTAATTTACTCTGAGGTAATACATTTGCAACAACTTCATCTATACCAACCTGTGCTGCGATATGTTTTGCTGCTTTTTCGTTATCACCCGTAAGCATAATTACTTTTACTCCCATTTTATGGAGACTCTTGATTGCATCCTTAGATTCTTTCTTTATTTCGTCAGCAACCATAACAAAACCAGCAAAAGTATCTTTAGTTGAAAGAAAAACTGGGGTTTTTCCTTGAGCAGTATATGAATCCACCTTTCTAGAATCAAACAGCACACCTAACTCTTGTATAAATTTTTCACTACCAACAAAGTATTCATGCCCATCAATTTTACCTTTTAATCCCTTGCCTTCAACTATTGAAAAATCTGAAACAGGTTTAAGATTTAGGCTTTTTTTCTTAGCAAATTCAGTAATAGCATGAGCAATCGGATGTTCAGATTTGCTTTCAAGCGATGCAATAATACTCATAAACACATCGTCATCAACTTCTTTAGTATTATTATGTATATCAACTACAACTGGTCTACCGATTGTAATAGTTCCTGTTTTATCAACAATTACTGTATCAGCCTTATAAAGTCGTTCTAGTGAGGCAGCATCTTTTATGAGAATTCCACTTCGCGCACCTTTACCTACACCAACAATAATGGCAGTAGGTGTTGCTAGACCAAGTGCACAAGGACATGCAATAACGAGCACGCTAACGAAAGAAAGAATACCAAGCGATAGCGCTTGAGAAAATCCAATAAACTGACTTCCAATTAAAAGCCAGCTAAGAAGTGAGACTAGTGAGATAATAAGAACAATTGGTACAAATATTCCTGATATCTTGTCAGCGAGTGCTTCAATTGGTGCTTTACTTCCTTGCGCTTCTTCAACCATTTGTATAATTTGTGAAAGAAGTGTTTCTTTGCCAACTTTTGTTGCTTCAAATACAAACGAACCCGTCGTATTTATTGTACCAGCGACAACAGAATCGCCAATTCCTTTTTCTATTGGGATTGGCTCCCCTGTAACCATAGACTCATCAACAAAAGATTTTCCATCAACAACAGAGCCGTCAACGGGAATCTTACTTCCTGGTTTTACAATAACCTTGTCTCCGTGTATAACTTCACTAATATTTACCTCAACCTCTTTCCCGTCACGAATAACTAAAGCTGTCTTCGCCTGAAGACCGAGTAGTTTTTCGATTGCATCTCCTGTCTTCTTCTTTGATTTAGCTTCAAGATACTTACCGAATGTAATAAAGCCAATCACAACAATTGTGACGTCAAAATATGTATATTGTGGTATTCGTAGCAAAGCACTAAAAGAAGGAATAAGGGTTATAAACATGCTATAGATATAAGCCACAAGTGTGCCAAGACCAATAAGTGTGTCCATATTTGCGACTCGATGGCGAACGAATCTTGTCACTCCAAGTAAGTAAACTTTACCCACCCAAAACAAAGCCACGGTCGCAAGCACCATTGAAATCGTATTGAAAAGAAGCATAGGAATCGGTAAGTTTGGCATCCAGGCAGTTGTTCTAGCGAGAATATCCCACAACATAAGGACAAATACGACAAACGTAATAGGAAGAATGAATTCCGTTTTCTTTTTTAGACCCTCAAGCTCATTTACTTTCATTGCAACATGGTCATGTTCATTGTGTAAATCATTTTGCGTGGTAGTAAGAGCATACCCCAGCTTTCCTATTTCTTGATTCATTTCATGGATAGAAATATTTTCGCTATCAAAATCAATATTTGCTTTCTCGTTACCGTAGTTCACTGAGACTGAGTTTATGTGTGGTAAAACTGAAAGTTTTTTTGTTATAATCGAAGCACAGCTTGCACAGTGCATTCCTTTAATTTTAAAAATTCGCGTAGCCATACAGTCTAAATGTTATACCAGCTACTTCTAAGCTCTTTTAAGGTCTTCAATCCACCTTCCAAAAATGCCTCGACTGCATCTGCGTTGTTGAGAATTTCAACTCTACTCGATTTTTGCCTCGTTTCTTTTGTCATTAAAATGCCACTTTCATGGTGTGCAATAATTGCATTTAGAAAGCGGAGGTCAAACTTCTCATCTTGAGGGCCAAGATTGGCAACTATTGGGTCGCGGACATTTTTTGTATCTCTGTACCAGTCCTTTTTCCAAGCATAAAGTTCGGCTATTGCTTTTGGTTCATCAGCAAGAATATTTTGCGCAAGTGTCTTCATCTCAGGTCGAGTAGTATTCTTTGAAAGTTGATCCGCTAAAAGCATCGCACCTCTATGGTGAGAAATCATTGCATTTATATATCTTAGATCAAAAGTTCTATCAGCCGATCCAAGATTCATTGTATTTTTATCATACATAGACACCTTATACTCTGGTGCCCAATAATAACCAAAACCAACTCCTAGTACCATGCTACTGACTATTAATCCGAGAGCTAAATATATAGATATTTTCATATTATTTTCTTTTAAGCTTATAAACTTTCAACACTTCCTCTTTTGCTTTGTCAACCTGACCAGAAGACATTTGATGGTGAACACAATGCGTAAGATGGTTTTCAAGTAGAGAATCTTCAACGGAAGATAACCCTTGCTTAACGGCAGAGGTTTGCGTAATGACATCTATACAATAGGTGTCATTTTCTATTAATTTTTGTAATCCTCGAACTTGCCCCTCAATAAGTTTTAGGCGACGGATTATTTTATTTTTGCCTTCACGATCGATATACTTCATACAAACCATTGTATACCCCTAGGGGGTATATGTCAATAGTACCCATAAATCTATAACTCCTGGGAGCGTTTTGCTTAAAAATACTAAATAATCTTAACCAGTTCTCCTATGAGAATAATTCCTAAGAAATTAAAGACAAACGAGAAAAAGACAAAAAGTGGAAGTCGCATTTTTGAAAAACCTAAAAGCCCAATGCCTAATTCATCAGGAAGTGGCGAA
>CAZDDY010000006.1:0-20622 GCA_964504455.1 uncultured Candidatus Saccharibacteria bacterium
GTAGCTCAACTGGTTAGAGCACCCGCCTGTCACGCGGGAGGTTGCGGGTTCAAGTCCCGTTCGCTGCGCTAGATCAAAAATACTTGGCTTAATGCCAGGTATTTTTGTATCTTGGCGTTAAGTAGCAAGCAAGTAAACTACTTTACTTGCGCCGGGACTTGAAAGACTTTTCGTTACCGAATGCATGAGGTCGAAAAGTACCTGCCAATGTAATTGGAAAGTCCCGTTCGCTGCGCACATTATGAAAAAAGACCGCACGCGCGATCTTTATAGATTTTGTAATATCCTCCATTTTAAATGATTGAAATACTCTATTTTGCTTTCTGTTGGAATAACTACTGTATCCAACTCAGCTAAATTTTTTTCAACTCTTGTTAGGCCACGAATTCCTTTGGAAAAAGTTTGCTCAATAGTCTCAGAAATAACACCTTCATCCTTATTGGCAGCATGTATTACATTCTCGCCATCAAATATTCCTACGTGGCCAATTACTCTTTCCCCTTCATGGTACGGAATTGCCCCTTCGGTAAAAACCAAATCTCCTGGTTTTAAGTTTATTAAGTCAATTTCTTCGCCATAGAAAAATTGATCTATAGATATTCTGGGAAGCCAAATACCTAATTGACCATAAATCCATTTAACAAGACTCGAGCAATCAAAAGTTTCTGGTATTGTATCCCAACTTATTTTTGACCCTCTTTTATACGGCTTTCCTAAACATAGCATTATTACTTGGGCAATATTCTTTTTTTCAAAAGTAAAACCTTTTTCCAATAAAATTTCGTAAGCTTTTTCTTTTTCAATTTTCAAACCAAGATCGGGGTAATATAATCCTATCCTCCCATTAACAACTGGGCTGTATTTATTCATACGTAAAAGTTTTAATTGTACAGACTATATAATTTTTTTTTATTCTGTCAAATAGTTCACTTCCCTTTTATAAATTGTTATAGTCAAAAGTATTAAGACTAAACAAACGAGTTATCTATGTTACTTCTTATAGGGATTATAGTTTTTATTCTTCTTATTAGTATTCGCCAGATAAACCAGTATGAACGGGGTGTGCGATTCATGTTTGGAAAATTTAACTCCATTATGACACCTGGATGGAGAATAGTCCTTCCAATTATTCAGTCATACCAACGAGTTGATATACGAACAAAGGCAGTAGATGTACCTGACCAAAATGCAATTACTCGAGATAACGTTTCTGTGAGGGTGAATGCGGTTATCTATTACAAGGTAAGTGATGCGGGTAAGGCAATTATTGAAGTTGAGGATTTTAAATACGCAATTTCGCAATATGCACAAACAACTATGCGAAATATTGTTGGAGAAGTTACGCTTGATGAACTCCTTGCAAGTCGTGACAAAATTGCAGATAGAATACGTGAAATTGTGGATATTGAAACAGACAACTGGGGTCTCAAAGTACAAAATGTTGAATTAAAAGATGTAAGTCTTCCTCCTGAGCTTGAACGTACCATTGGTAAGCAAGCAGAGGCTGAAAGAGAAAAGCGTGCAGTTATTATAACGTCTGAGGGCGAACTTGCCTCAGCTCAAAACATGGCACAGGCTGCATCAATCTTGGCACAAACTCCTGGAGCACTGCACCTAAGAACACTTCAATCTATAAATGACATGTCCTCAGATCAATCAAACACTGTTGTGTATTTAGTCCCAGTGGAAGCTCTCAAAGCGCTTGAAGGATTTGCAAAAAAATAGCTCATACTTCAAAAAAAAACACCTCGATAAACATCGAGGTGTTTTAAATATATTTAAATTCTGTAAATACTTCCTCGTATAATTTTATTGCACGTCGTGCATCTCGGGCAGATATTTCAAATTCAAAACCATTGTGAGCGATTTGGTTTCTAATATTATGTGCTTCTTTGGCATAGCTTAATGTTTTGAAAAGGCCTGGATCAGCATTGCGTAATCTCTCCCCTACAGTTTCTCCACCAATACCTGCCATATAGGTCATTTCATCCAGTATGGTATCTGCTTGAATAACAGCTATCTTCCAATCAGACGGATTTGGAGAACTAATATACTGAAGGACGGTTTGCCATTGATGCTGTCCGGGATGCTCTTCTCCCATACCCAAACCTCTCACTGTTGACTCACCTTCTTTTCGTGCTGGTAAATCAAGATGTTTTGGAATATAAGGGTTAACTTTTTGCATCTTGCCATTTTCTGAAGATGCTTCTTGTTGCATAACACCTAAAGGAGGTGGAGCTGTTTTTGATCGAGCAGAGATTATTTCATCTAATGTTGATTTTTCTATGTGACTCTCAATAGGCTTAACCTTCTTTTCAACATGCACCTGGTCATCTTCGTGAACATGATGAGGATATACATGCTCTGCATGTTCAAGCTCCATCTCCCGAATACGAAGGAACAACCAGAATGAAAAAGCGGCAAGCCCAAAAACTAAAATTCCAGAGATGGTACGGAGTGTAAAAAACCACTCTGTATCAAAAACAACAGAAAGCATTGAACGAAAATTTGAGAGTATTGTTATATTTTGCGTTGTAGGAGCAAAGAGTGAAAAAAGAACAAATAAACCTATAACGATAACAACAACACCACTCCCTGTCGCCCAAAACGGCGTATCAGTATTGTGTTTAGCATCCGCCATGCTTTTATTATACCGTCTCTTCTACGTCTTTTCCAATAGCAAATAATCGTTTATCAGAAAAATGAGGACCAGTAATCTGAAAACCTACTGGCATATTATTTTTTCCCTTTCCAACTGGAACTGAAAGCGATGGAAGCCCAGCAATATTTGCTGGAACTGTGAAGATATCAGAAAGATACATTGATACTGGATCTTGTGTCTTTTCCCCAAATTTAAATGCAACTGTGGGTGTTGTTGGAGTAACAATTGCTTCTACAGTTTCAAATACATTTTTAAATGATTGTGTTATTTTACTTCTCACATCAACTGCTCTCTTGTAATATGCATCATAATATCCGTGAGAAAGTACATACGTACCAAGCACTATGCGTCTTCTCACCTCCCTTCCAAACCCTTCACCGCGAGATTGTGCGTATACATCAAACAGTGTTCCAGTATCTTTTGATAAACCATATCGTATACCATCAAATCGCGATAAGTTTGTTGAACTTTCTGCAGGCATCAAAATATAGTAGACAGGCAAAGAGTATTCAATAAAAGGAATTTCAACATTTATAATTTCATAGCCTTTTGATTCAAGTTGAGCGAGAGTTTTATCAAATGCTTCTTTCACTTCTGGTTCAATACCATCTCCTGAAATAAATGCTTTCGGTACCCCAATACGTTTTCTGTTTTTTTCAGGTGTAATTCGTTTTTCCTCAGGTACTGAAGTACTATCAAGTGGATCAAATTGTGATAGAAACTCCCAAGCGATTTCTACATCTCTAACTGTTTTTGCAAATGGTCCGATCTGATCAAGAGAGGAAGCCATAGCAATTAAGCCGTATCGAGAAATAGTATCAAACGTTGGTTTAAACCCAACTAATCCACAGAAAGCAGCTGGTTGACGAATGGATCCCCCCGTATCTGAACCAAATGCCAAAGGTACCATAAAAGCCGCGACAGAGGCTGCAGCGCCTCCTGAAGAGCCTCCCGGGACACGCGTAGGGTCTAGTGGGTTCTTGGTAGGGCCAAAAGCTCCATTTTCTGTCGAACTTCCCATAGCAAATTCATCCATATTTGTTCGTCCAATAATAACAGCCCCAGCATCTTTTAGAAGACGAGTAACTGTTGCATCATATGTTGCTTTATATCCTTCCAAAATTTTTGACCCGGCAGTTACTGCTTTACCAGAAACAAGCATATTATCTTTTAGCGAGACAGGAATACCAGTAAGCAAAGTTGCTGTACCTTCATTAATTCGTGTTTGTGCCTTTGCAACTTGTGCATCGATATCATCAAATACCTCTAAAAAAATATTTAACTCCTCATTTCGAGCTTTAATATTTGAAAGAAAAGCAGAAACAAGTTCGCTTACTTGGATTTTTTTTTCAAGAAGGAGCGTATGTACTTCTTCTATTGTGAGCGTTTCGAGTGGAGGCATGGTTTATAAAATTTGTTTAACTTTCAAAAATCCTGCTTCAGTATCAGGCATCTCGTCTAGTAACTTTTCAGTAAATGAGCCAGGAATATTTGTGACTATATCTTCACGAAGATAATTTAAAGCGACGTGAGATTCTTGAAACATACCTGCTGGAAGCTTCTCAATCTGCTCGACGTACGCCAAAATACCTCCAAGATCTTTCAGAAGAACCTCTTTTTCATCGGCTGAAATTGAAAGTCGGGCAAGTTGTAGTAATCCATCTATTGTTTTTACATCCATACAAAACGAGTATACCAGCTAGCCAAGCATTTTCAAAAACTGGCTTTCAGTCAAAATTGCTACACCAAGTTTCTGTGCATCGTCAAATTTTGATCCAGGATTCTCTCCGCAAACCACATAAGAAGTCTTTGATGACACAGACCCTGACACAGAACCACCTTCTTTAATAATTTTTTCTTTAGCTTTTTCTCGTGTAAGAGTTTTTAGTGTTCCTGTAAGGACAAAAATCTTATTCAAAAACTTCCCTCTCTTTTTTTGTGTATATGGAAGAATATCAATGACTTCTAAAAGTTTTTTCACAATTTCTTTGTTAAAACTATCTTTAAAAAACATAATGACTGATTCTGCAATAATAGCGCCAACACCGTATAGTGACTCTAGTTCGCCGAAGCTTGCCTTAGATAATTTTTCAAAAGTACCAAAATGTTCTGCTAAATCTCTTGCGGTTTCTTCTCCAACTTGAGGAATCGACAAAGAAACAATAAAACGATCGAGTGTAATTTTTTTCTTTGATTGGATAGAGGCAAACAAGCGCAAAGCACTTTTTTCTGCAAAACGTGGAAGTGCTTCAAGGTCTCCAATGGTTAAACTAAATATATCTGCATATGTTGTAACTAAGCCTTGAGAAAGCAGGAGGTCAACAACTTTTGGACCACAGTGCTCTATATCAAACGCCTGCTTCCCCACGAAGTGATACCACTTTCGCTTTTGTTGCGCAAAAGAATTTTTATTTCTGCATCTATGCGCGACTTGCCCCGGCACACGCTCAACTGATCCATCACCACCACACTCTGGGACTTTACTTGGAAAAATATAAGGTTTCTCTTTGCCAGTTCTTAAGGCAAAAAGTACTTGAACTATATCTGGAATAACATCTCCGGCTTTTTGTATTATCACCGTATCACCAATACGAACATCGAGTCTCTTAATTTCGTCCTCATTATGAAGCGTTGCACGAGAAACTGTTGAACCTGCAACTGAGACAGGTTTCAAATGTGCTACAGGAGTCAAAATACCTGTGCGACCGATCTGAAGAACAATATCTTCCACAACCGTAGTGACTTGCTCTGCTGGAAATTTAAGAGCTATGGCAAAACGTGGAGCTTTTCCAGTATATCCCAGAGTCTCTTGTTGTGTCCGATCATTTAATTTTATGACTAATCCGTCAATAAGATAATCTTCTCTGTCTTTCTTTTTTTCCCACTCTTTCCAGAGTAACAATATCTCCTTAACTGATGTGCATACGTGTGCGTGTGGATTCACTCGAAAACCAAGCGCTTTAAGCTCCGCAAGCTCATCAAATTGGGTTTTTGGCATGACTTTTGTAAGAGACATGTCATATATAAAAATATTTGGTTTTCGTTCTTCAACGATTTTTGGATCAAGTTGTCTAATAGTGCCTGCTGTAATATTTCTCGCATTTGCATATAATTCTAAACCTTGTTTTTTTTGCAATTTATTTATCTCTTCAAAACGAGATTTCGGCATATAAACCTCCCCCTCAACAATACAATCAACATCCTTCTTAAGGCGTAATGGTACAGCATGTATTGTTTTAATATTTTGAGTCACGTCTTCACCCACCTTTCCGTCACCCCGTGTCGCAGCACTCTGGAGTATGCCCTTTTTATATGTTAAGACGATATGCAATCCATCTATTTTTAGCTCAACAACGTACTCTGGATCAATGTCCTTCCCTGTTTCTTGCTTCAAAAAACGTTTTACTCGCGCATCAAAATTTCTTAGATCTTCCTCTGTAAAAGCATCATTAAAACTCCACTGGGGAACAACGTGCGTAATTTTCTTAAATTGAGGAAGTGGTTTGCCCGAAACACGTTGTGTTGGCGAATCTGCTGTCACAAATTCCGGAAATTTTTCTTCGAGGTCAAAAAGTTCTTTCTTAAGTGAATCCAGCGCTTCGTCACTGATCTCAGAAATGTCATACACATGATATTTCTCTCGGTAATATTCGATACTTTTTTTTAGCTTCTCAATTCTCTCTTTTGTTTTTCTTTTTTGCTCTTTTGTGTCATTTTCTTTCATAACTAATCTGGATATGTATATTCAAGAGAGCGAGAAGTAATATTACTTAGATTTGACGAAGCAAGCATAGAGCAATCTGTACTATAGCCAGTACCTAAAACTGATGTACCTAAAATAGGATCATTGTTGGTATCTCTTCCAACTTCTGTACCTTTTGTAACACTCACTTTCACACACGCGCTATTTCCTCCAAAATTTGGAGGAGTAATTTCTACGTCATACCTAAATGAGCCATCTCCTGGATCATAGCCATCATTAATTACCGTTTGGTCACCGCACTCAACTGTGCCATAAACTCCTTGAAAAGGAAAAGATCCCTGATGTCTGTCGTAATAAAGAATGCACTCAAGCATACTGTTCATTGAAATAAAAACTCGATTTCCTTGTCGTGTATCGCGAACAAAAGAAAATTCATTGATGGTGAAATTAACCATAGATAGCGTCATCGCTAAAATGAGTCCACCAATGAGCATAGTAAAGAGGATTGTGTATCCTTCATTTTGTTTTTTTGATATAAATTTTTTTATTGCCATGCCCATAATTGATCATTAATTGTGACTGTTTTTTTCACACTACCACCTCCTCCGGCATTTTTATTTTCTACAACAACGACAATATCTATACTGACGGGATTTGCACCTTGCTGTAATGTAACATATCGATTAAAAGGACTTCGTACCATTCCTGAAATAGTATTATCTCCATAGTAACCAGACTGGGGATCAGAATATACGACACAATCATTAAATACACATTGTGTGAGAGAAAGTGTTGCTGAATTTACAGAACAACCAGTAGTTCCACCTGCAGCACATTGCGAGACTGTGGACATAAATCCATTAAATTGATCTTCTGGTGATAAACCTTGATTTGAAAGATAGTATGTGTCACGAAGGTTTCTTACAACCTCTAAGGCCTCTTCTGCAAGATACTCTCCAATCAAATTTTCTTTTAAAGAACTTGCTTCATTGAGACGATTTCCGCTCATTACAACCATAAGTGCAACAATTGAACTTAGTATTGCAATAGACACAAGTGTTTCAACAAGAGTAAAGCCTTCCTTTTTTATTTTTGATTGTAGTAATTTCATATTACGAATCATAACTTCTTGGACTGACTATCGTTTGAACGTCAAAAGGTATTATGTGCTTTTGGTACTGAACATTTCCTGTAATTCTTAAAAGAATCCGCGATTGGATTGTATCAGGAGCAACTGTATCATTTGACTGTTCTGCATTAAAAACGGAAAAGCCAGATTTTGAAGCATCAATTTGAATTAAAGCGCTGGTCATTTTTTTAAACTTCGCATCAGTAATAGCACCATCACCTTCTTTTGATTTATATAGGTAGTAATCTCCAGTTACTGGATCTGGATTAAACCAGTATACTACTTGATCGTTTGGGTCAGTGCTATCGCCAGAAAATCCCTCGAAAGCAAATTTGAAAGACATTTGGGAGCCATTTGTAGGATTCACTATTGGACAAGAATGAGGAATGGAAATATCTGCACTTTGGTTTCCATCAAAACATTGAAATCCTGTACCAAGTCGCACATTTCTTACCATGTCTTCCATTACAAAAGAAATCGTATCCATCTGCTCTCTCACTCTTTGGGTAAGTTGATTACTGCGACTAACTGTTATAAGGCTTTGAATGCTCATAAGTACAACAATAATAAAAAGTGAAGTTGCAACCATGACTTCAATCAATGTAAATCCAGATGCTTTTTTATTTTTTTGGTTTCGAGTATACATCATAAATATTTAAGCGCCTAAAACAGAAATCTGGCCCAATGGAGAAATACGTATATATCTTGAACCATTGGGACCTTTGATTTCAAGTTTTATTGTACTTGTCCCTGGAGTACCAAGTCCAAAAGGAAGTGTGTAATTATAAAAGATATTCGCATCAGGAAATGGTCTTTGAAAAATTATTGCAAAATTATTTACTGCTTGAGCACAACTACCGTCTATTGCTTCAAAACATGCTTCTCCAATTTGATTAGTTCCAACTATTTCGTAAAAATCTAAACACTCTGTAGGAATGTTTGGATTTTCACACACTGATGCATCCATATTAAAAGGAATGGTGTCATTGTCACCATCATAAAAAAAGAAAAATTGTTGTGCTTGTGGATCAACAAAAACACCATATGACGGTTTCCAATCTGAGGCAGGATGAAACTGGTTCGCTTCAAGGATCGGATATCGTCCGTTTACAGATTCACTTTGTGCTTTTCTCATCAATAGCCCTATATCTTGAGCTGTGGTATCTAAAACGACTCTTTGGTCAAAATCTTTGTAGTGAAATAAAATAACACGAGATATTACTGTGAATATAAATAGCACAACAACAATTTCTACTATAGTAAAACCTGCTTTTAAATTTTTTTTCAGATTGTTTTTCATAGACCTAGAAAAAAAGTGTACGAAAGTGAAAAAAGTGAAACAAAAAATGTTGCAACAATTAAAAATGGTGCAAATGGCACTTGTGTCTTCCGACCAAAACGTCTTGGTTTAAGAAGCATTAAAACAACAGAAACAATTCCGCCAATCCAAAAGGCTAGAAAAAACATACCTATACTTTGTGAAAGTCCCAGCATCCAGCCAAGACCCAAGGCAAGTTTAACATCTCCAAATCCAAAAGCTCTTCCTTTTGAGAAAAACCAAATTAAGAGAAATGGGAGTGCGAGCAGTGGCCCAGCAAATAGGTTCCATAATTTTGGAAGAGCAAAAACTACTTCGTTATTTTTGAAAAACACAAACAAGAAAAGAAAGGCGAGACTGTTAAAAACCCAAACAATACGTTCAGGTATAATCATGTGTTTAAAATCATATATTAAAATAACAACAAGCAGTGACCACAGAAGTCCTTGTATAAGAAAAAAGACAATACCAGCGTACGTAAGACCATAGAGTGCAAGTCCTTTTATCATAAACGATGCAAAAATAAAGCCTGTTATTACCTCAACAGTAGGATACTCGTAGGAAAGCTTTGTACTACACTTTCGACAACGACCGCCGAGCGCCATAAAGCTTGCAACTGGCACAAGATCAAACCAAGCAAGAGTATACCCGCACGAGTCACACATTGATCGGCCCTGCAAACCTCTTCCTGTGTGAAGTCGAAAGGCAACAACATTTAAAAAGCTACCGAGTATAGTTCCAAATATAAATGTAAGAATTCCTATTGATTCAATCATAATTTAATCACTTGGATTACATGTAAAACCTGCACCATCAGCATCAGATTGAGAAGAGAGGCCGCCTGCTTCTAAAGCAGTGAGCTCCTGAATGTTCCCTTCTCCATCAACACAAAGATATGTACCTCCTTTTGATGGAGCTGAAAGAATGAATTGTTGACCTGAGGTCGAGACATTACACAAAACACCCGATCCGGAATAAATACTTGTACTTCCTACAACAAATGCAGCGAGCTCGGTAAGTATACTTTGAAGTTTATCATTTAAGGAGGTTGGCCAATTACAGACATCAACGAGACTCCCTCCATAATCTTTCTGAAATGCTTTTTCTTCTTGATATATCAAAAGAGCAGTACCTTGAAATTGTTTCATATTCTCTAGGATACCAACATTCTTTCCTTTATTTTTTGTCTGAGTAACATTAACCAAAATGATTGACGCCAAAACAAGCACCACTGCAATCACAACAAGGACTTCTATAAGAGTTAACCCCGAAAAAGGACGTTTCATTACACTCGTATTGTATCATTTTATAACAAACCAAGAAACCTTTTTATTTAACAGTTATATGTTGAGATTGCAGCATCTAATATCTTTGAAGATCCGGTATAGTCAACACACCAAAAATCTTGTCCTGAACTTCCACTAACTAAGTTACGTGTCTTAAGTGCTGCAGAAACTGCCCACTTGGTTGCTCTGGCTCCTGACGCATCCCCTAAATAACATGTTGCTGCAGTACCTCCATTTGCAGAAACTGCGGCAGTAATACCCGGAATAAGGCTATTTGATGCTCCAGCTGTTGCATCAAATATACTATTATTGAGTCCTCCTGCTGCGCCACATGTCGCACTTGTACACCCACAGTTTGTAATTGATTGTGCTGCAGAAGTTAGGTTTCCAGTTGTGTAGTAACCGTTTGTATCATAATAGAGTTCCGCACGTGCGCGAAGATTTGCAAGGTTTGATTTAACTGCTGAATCTCCTCCTTTTGAGCGCGCATTTGAAAGCGATGATAGTACAATAGCTGAAAGAACCCCGATAATCGCAATGACCACCAAAAGTTCGATCAACGTGAAGCCTTTATTTTTAGAAAAAATATATCTCTCAGAATGACTAATTTTCATACACCTCATTATATCCTATCAATGCAAAACAAATAGGAAGTACATATGGGGAAAACAAAAACCGCCTCATTATGAGACGGTTTTGTTTAGAAAAGAGTGAAACGTTAGCAAGTTGCTGCTGCAGATGCACCACCGCCTGTTGCTGTTCCAGCCTTTGAAGCCCCAGTTGAATCAACACACCAGCTACCTGATGTAGATTTTAGAGGAACTGAAACTGCCCAACTTGAAGCGTTGGTTTCTGATGCAAGTTTTCCAACTGCACATGTTGCAGCCCAAGTACTACCGTTTGCATTTGATGCAGCGATAACTCCTGGTGATAGTGAATTTGCCGCACTAGCTGCAAAAAGCGTATTCGCTGTTCCTGGAGTACCACACGCAGCAAGAGTAGTTGCTGCTGCAAAAGTTGCAGTACCATAGTTACCATTAGTATCATAGTAACTTTCTGCTTGTGCACGAAGGTTTGCAAGGTTAGCCTTAATTGCAGCATCGTTACCTTTTGCTCGAGCAGTGTTAAGAGATGCCAACACCACAGCAGCAAGAATACCGATAATCGCAATGACCACCAAAAGTTCGATCAACGTGAAGCCTTTATTTTTATATTGCATATTTTTGTATTAATAATTTTCAGTACGATTAAGTCCGCACTGATTATGACCTTTGCTCTCCCACCTTAAATGACAGCGAGAACGATGTTTCTATTATACCGCGCCTTGGAAAAAGTAAAAACAATATGGGGAAAAGCGGAAACGTAATATTATCCAATTCCACCCGCAATATTGTAAATAGGCATAAGAACTGAAGCTAAAAGCAGACCAACTGAAATACCCAAAACAATAATCATGACTGGTTCAATAAGACCAATTAATGTATCCACCGCTTCTGTCACTTCTCTTTTATAAAATTGTGCCAAAGTACGAAGAATGTTTGATAACGAACCTGTTTCTTCTCCAACTTTAATCATTTGCGTCATAATTTGTGGAATTGGTTCATATCGTGAAAATGCATCGGAGAGTGCAGAACCTGACTTCACTGCTTCAACGGTACTTTCCATAATGCTTTTATATACTCTATTCCCTACCACTTCAGCAGTTATTTCAAGAGAACGCACAATTGAAACACCAGAAGAAAGCATTGTATCTAGGTTATCAGCAATACGTGCAAGGTAAATCTTTCTATATAACTTTCCAAAAATTGGTAGTGTAATAACGGTTCTATCAACAAAAATCTTTCCTCTCTCTGTTCGAAGCTGTAACCACACAAATACTCCAATAGCTACTAAAATAACTGGAACGAGATACCAAAAATTCACTAGGAAATCTGAAAGTGCTATAACAACTTTTGTATAGACAGGAACATCTTGTCCAGATTCTTTAATAATGACTGAGAGCTTTGGAATAATTTTGGTCAACATCAAAAACATCACTCCAAAGAAAACCAAAATGACAAAAGCTGGATAAATAAGAGCGTTTTTTGTTTTTGATCGTAGTTCGTATTGTCGGTCAAGATAATCAGCTAAGTATTGAAACGTTTGTGAAAGTTTTCCTGATTCTTCGCCTGCTTTCACCATATTTGTATAAAAAGTTGAAAACAAAGTCGGGTGACGAGAAAGTGCAGAAGCAATTGATGAGCCTGATTGTATATCGTTAACTACTTGATCGATTCTAAGTTTTAGCCATTTATTTTCTGCATTTGTACCAATAAGAGAAAAAGCTTTTACTGCTGAAATTTGAGCATCGAAAAGTGTTGATATCTGTCGTGACATTATGACGATGTCTTTCATTGGAATACGTTCAAACGAAAGACCTAAAATTTTGTCATTCTTTGCCTGATCACGAATTGAAAGAACTATATATCCACGACGCTGAAGTGCTGCAATCGCAGCTTCTTTGCTCTGCGCTTCAATAACACCTTCTGTTTGTTCACCTGTTTGAGTTGATACGCGGTATTTAAAAGTCATAATTATACAAGACGTTCAAGCGCTTTTGGATTTATAGAATATTGAAATGCGGACTCCATAGTAATTTCTCCCCGTCTCACAAGATCAAGAAGGGATCTGTTCATATCAATCATGCCTTGCTCAAAAGACGTTTCAATAACCACATCAATTTCGTGTGTTCTTCTCTCTCGGATAAGGTTTGCAACAGCATTATTATTTATAAGAAGCTCATACGCTGGTACAAGCCCTCCTGAGATTCTTGGAACAAGTCGTTGTGAAAAAATACCAAGAAGAGAGCTAGAAAGCTGTATTCTAATTTGTGCTTGTTGTTCTGCGGGGAAAGCATCAATAATGCGATCAATGGTCTGTGAAGCATTATTTGTGTGCAATGTAGAAAACACGAGGTGGCCTGTTTCGGCCGCAGTCACTGCAGTAGAGATACTTTCAGGTGAACGCATCTCTCCAAGCAAAATAACATTCACGTCTTCTCTAAAAACTGATTTGAGTGCTTGCTCAAACGAGTGAGTATCAATACCAACTTCTCTCTGGTCAATGATTGATTGCTTCGGTTCGTATAAATGTTCAATTGGATCTTCAATAGTGACAATATGTTCTGCGCGCTCTGAGTTTATAAGTTCAACGATTGAAGCAAGTGTTGTTGACTTTCCTTGGCCAACAGGACCAACCACAAGAAAGAATCCTTGTTTTTTTCGTGCAAACACTTTCAAAACTTCTGGAAGGTTCAATTCATCAAGTGTTTTTACTTTTGGAATAAGCCTTAGTGCAAGCGCAATGTTGCCCCGCTGAATAAATGCATTACCTCTCAGTCTTCCTTCTGTCTTGTATTGGTATGAAAAATCTACTTCTTGATCATTTAAAAAAGATTCTAGTTTTTTTTGCCCAAGCATGACAGTCAAAAAACCAATTATATCTTCGTGAGTAAGAACTTTATTTTGACGAAGGAATACGAGTTGTCTGTTTACTCGAATTGCAGGCAGTCTACCAGTAGAAAGATGGAGATCTGATCCATTTTCTCGAATTAAATTTAAAATGAGCTCATCAAGTGTCTTTTGATAATCCATATAAAAAGTATACCACAGCAAAAAAACAAACAACACCCTTCTTTGGGTGTTGTTTGTAAAAAGAATGAAAAATTAAAATATATTTTATCCTTTTCTTTTCTTGCCAGTAGCTCTCCTTGAAACAATGAGTCGGTTTGAGTATTTCTTTGGTGTACGTGTTTTTCGGCCACCAGTTACTTTACCCCATCTTGTTTTAGGTCTTCGTGTACCTCGGCCTTGTCTTCCTTCTCCACCTCCGTATGGGTGATCAACCGGATTCATTGCAGATCCTCGTACTGTTGGACGAATACCAAGCCATCGTGAACGTCCTGCTTTTCCAAACTTCTTAAGCTTGTGCTCTTCGTTTGATAACTCTCCTATCGATGCCCAAGAAGAATCTGGGATTTTTCTTATTTCAGTTGAAGGCATTTTGAGGTTTGTATACCCGTCGGAATTCGCAACTACTTGAGCAAATACCCCCGCAGATCGTACGAGCTGCGCTCCACGACCTGGTTTGATTTCAACATTATAGACAAATGTACCAACTGGAATAAGCTTAAGTGGAAGTCGATTACCTGGCTTAAGTGGTGCTTTTTCTGAAACAAGAAATGTATCACCCACTTTTACAGATTTTGGCATGAGTGCATATCGCTTTTCTCCGTCTCTATACGCAAGAAGTGTAATAAACGCACTTCTATTTGGATCGTACTCAACGGTAGTTGCTTTCGCAGGAATATCGATCTTGTTATACAAGAAATCAATTTCTCTAAACAACCTCTTGTTCCCTCCTCCTTTGTGATAAGTGGTTACTCTTCCTTGGTTATTTCGTCCTACATGTCTTTTTCTTCCTTTTACAAGTTTTTTGTGTGGTTTATCTTTTGTGAGCACGTCGCGGTAATTGACAGTTTGCATATTGCGACGTGATGCGCTTGTTGGTCTATATGTTTTCATATCTTACATAAGCTTAAGTGTCTCCCCTTTTTTGAGATACACATATGCTTTTTTATAACCTTTAATATGCACAATTCGACCGCGAACGGCACCCGTACCTGGCGCTTTTTTAACAATTCGAACACTTTTTGGTGTTATTCCGTAGAGAAGTTCTATTGCTTTTTCAATCTCTTGTTTATTTGAAGAATATGCGACATCAAATGTATAACAATTGTTCTTTTCAGCAAGTGTAGTTGCTTTTTCAGTAAATCGAGGTTTTATGATAAGTGCTTTAATTTTATCTCCACCTTTTCTTTCTTTAATTTCTTTATTTTTTTTCTCTGTTTTAGCCATACAATTACTTTACTTTTGATTCAAACACTGGGAGTGTTTTTTCTGGATCAAAGCAAACAATTATTTTTGCATTTAATATGTCGACCGCATTTATATCTTTAGCGTACTCATAAGAAATACTTGGAATATTTCTAATACTTTTTGTTATCACAGTATCTTTCCCTGGCAAAATAACAAGTGTTGTACCTTTTTTCTTCCATGTAAGTTTTTTGAAGCCATCAACTTTTGAGAGTGCTGTAAATACTTTTGATGCATCCTTTGTTTTTCCTGTGAATGTAACATTTTCAACAAAAAGCATTTCTCCGGTTTTATGTTTCGCAGAAAGAACTGCAAGAAGAGCTTTTATACGCATTTTTGCGTTAATCTTTTCCTTGTAGTTTTTTTCCACTCGAGGACCATGTGTGACTCCTCCACCACGCCAAATAGGAGATCTTGTTGAGCCGTGTCGAGCACGACCAGTTCCTTTTTGTTTCCAAGGTTTTTTTCCACCACCTCGAACTTCCCCTCTACTTTTTGTGTGTGCAGTACCTGCGCGTTTATTCGCAAGCATTGCAGTTACAACTTGATGTACTAAATCAGGATTCCACGTTACTCCGAAAACTTTTTCGGGAAGACTTATTTCTCGTACAGCCTTTCCCTCTCCTCCATAGACTTGTGTTTTCATATTTATCCTTTGATGAAGACAACTGATCCACGTCGTCCAGGAATTGCTCCTTTTATGAGTAATGTGTTCGTCTCAGGGTCGACGGAAATCACCTTGAGATTTTTGATTGTTTTTGTATCACCACCAGTTCGTCCTGCCATACGCATTCCTTTTGGAACACGATTACGAAGACCTCCACCGATTGAACCTGGTTCACGTTCAGAATGTTTCTGTCCGTGTGTACGAGGTCCTCCGGCAAATCCATGGCGTTTTACAACACCTTGGAAACCTTTTGATTTTGAAGTTCCTGAAATTGAAACCATGTCGCCAACACCAAAGACACTTGCATCAAGCGTTGCACCGACAGAAATATCTGCAGGAACATCTTGGATGCGTAATTCTTTGAGAAAACGAAATGGGTTTTTCATTTGACCAAGTCGTGGTTTTGTAATACGACTTTCTTTTTGACTACCCGCACCAAACTGAATTGCCTGGTATCCATCGGTATCAACAGTTTTTATGCGAGTAACAGTTACAGGAAAAAGGGTAATTTTCGTAACCGGAGTCACTGTGCCATTCTCGTCAAAAAACTGTGTCATCTCTACTTTTTGACCAATACTGTATTTCATATATGTTTGCGGCGCTCGTGAAAATATTTAGAGCATTTTCACATCAACATCAACTCCGGAAGGGAGTGAGAGGTTGGTAAGCGCTTCAACTACTTTTTGACTTGGATTGATAATATCTATAACACGCTTATGAATTCGAATTTCAAATTGTTCTCTTGAATTTTTGTAGATAAATGAAGATCGATTCACCGTGTACTTTTTAATCTCAGTTGGCATCGGAATTGGTCCTTGCACAGTCGCATCATAGCGAAGCGCTGTTTCCATGATTTGCTTCACGGATGCATCGAGAATTTTATTCTCATATGCACGAACACGAATTCGAAGCTTAACTTGAGCTTCTGTTTTTTCTTTTGTAGTCGATCGTGCCATGTGTTTTTAAAGATACTGATAAAGAACTATCAGAAGTCTTCTTTACGCAATAATCTTTGTTACGACACCTGCACCAACTGTTTTACCTCCTTCACGAATAGCAAAACGTTGCTTATCCTCGAGGGCAACAGGGGTTACGAGTTTTACTTTGATTTGCACTGTATCTCCTGGCATAACCATTTCTTTTCCAGCCAAAAGATTAACTTCACCAGTTACGTCTGTTGTTCGAACATAAAACTGTGGTTTATATCCATTAACGAAAGGGGTGTGACGTCCACCTTCTTCCTTCTTCAAAACATAAATTTCTGCTTCGAATTCTGAATGTGGAGTAACAGATCCAGCCTTTGCAAGAACTTGTCCACGAGTAATATCTTCTTTCTTTGCACCACGAAGCAAGATTCCAGCATTATCTCCTGCGATACCTTCCTTGAGTGACTTATTAAACATTTCAATACCAGTAACAGTTGTCTTTGAAGTATCCTTAATACCAACGATTTCGATTTCTTCACCAACTTTTACTGTTCCTCTTTCAATACGGCCAGTTACCACTGTTCCTCGGCCTTCAATTGAGAAAATGTCTTCAACCGGCATAAGGAATGGCTTATCAACTTCACGCTCTGGAAGTGGAATATATGTATCAAGTGCATTTGCAAGATCAAGTACTTTCTTTGCCCATTCATCATCATTTGATGCTGACTCAAGAGCCTTAAGTCCTGATCCGCGAATAACTGGACAGTCCTTATCAAAACCTTGCTTTTGGAGAAGTTCACGAACTTCTTCTTCAACAAGTTCAATAAGATCTGGATCATCAACCATGTCGCACTTGTTTAAGAATACGATAATTTTCGGAACACCAACTTGCTTTGCAAGAAGAATATGTTCACGAGTTTGTGGCATCACACCATCTGTTGCTGCAACCACAATAATTGCACCGTCCATCTGTGCTGCACCAGTAATCATGTTCTTGATGTAGTCAGCGTGACCTGGAGCATCAATGTGTGCGTAGTGACGAGTAGGAGTTTCATACTCGTTGTGAGAAAGCGCAATCGTGATTCCACGAGCTTTTTCCTCTGGTGCGTTATCGATACCATCAACACCTTTTACTTTTGCACTATACCCTGCACCTTGGCGTCCCAATACTGTGAGAATCGCTGCGGTGAGAGTTGTTTTACCGTGGTCAACGTGACCAATGGTGCCCACGTTAACGTGAGGCTTTGAACGATCAAAATCTGCCATAGATTTATTTTTGTTTAACTAATTAATAAGCGACGATTTACCTGCCTTTGGCAGGACCTAATAAATGTTTCTTCCTTTTCCAAATGTACGAGAGTAATTCGGAAAAAGACAAAACAAAAACCGCAAATGTGCGGTCCCTGCTCTTGGAGCTCCTCCCATAAACGAAAAAAGCCTCAAAGAACAAGGTGTTCTCTAGAGCGACTCTAGGGAAACATTTCAAGTAAAATCTAGCATAAAAAGAAAGAATATGTCAATGAAAAGAAGTAAAAATTGACTAACCAATTTTCCGTGGTAAAATTTGAATGAGAGAACTTTAAAACTGCTATTATGAAAGTGCTAATTATCCAGAGCCATGATGGATGGCTTCGTCTTTGCAAGATGTGGATTAATAACTCGCTCCCCCATTACCACGTAGGAAATGTTACCTACACAAATTCTTTCGATCATGCAATTGATTTAATGAAAGAAAAAAAATTTTCCTTAATTATCACATCTGCAATTTTTCACGATGCGAAATCAGAACATCGTGACACAGCAACGAGGACAATCCCTGATATCCAAAAAAAGCCAAATACCCTTGCTGGGATTGTCAAAAAGACAAATCCAGAAACCAAAGTCTATGTGTTGAGCAATCAGAAAAAAGAAGAATACGAAACTTCTCTCATTAATGGGTGGATCTCAAAGAAAGTAAACCCAAAACATGAAATTATTGGGCTAGTGAATACCGCGGTAAGATAATTTTCAACTTACCATAAACGTAAAAAGCGACCTCTCGGCCGCTTTTTTTATAAACTTAATCTACAATCGTAAATCCTCCTGATCGTGCTGAGCCTGCAACAATTTTCATTGCTGCCTCAATATCATTTGCATTGAGATCAGGCATTTTCTTTTCTGCAATTTCACGAAGCTGTGCTTTTGTAATTTTTCCTACTTTTGAAGTATTTGGCTTTCCAGATCCCTTAGGAACACCTGCTGCCTTCGCAAGAAGTGTTACTACTGGTGGAGTCTTTATTTCAAAATCGTATGAGCGATCTTCATAGACTGCGATTTTTACTCCTACTGTGTCTCCGATCATTGACTGGGTTTGGGCATTAAATTTCTGAACAAAGTCAGCAATGTTGATGCCCGCCTGTCCTAATGCAGGACCAAGAGGAGGCGCTGGGGTAGCCTTTCCCGCTGGAGCAAATAATTTAATTCTTTTTAATACTTTCTTTGTTGCCATAAAACATGTGACCAGAAGGTCAGTTAGCTATAAATAAAGAAGCTGTAAGCGTAACGAGAACACTGTATCAAAGCATTCCTCTTTTGTAAACAATATTTTTTTCTCTTACCGAGTTGCATTATCACAGTGTTTTGGAGCACCAATCACCAAAAGACCGCTTGCTTCTCTTGAAGTACCACTATTATCTATGCACCAATACTTCGATGGGTCGGTTTTTAAAGGTAAGATAATTACATACGATGTATCATCTGCTTGGTATTCATAGGTTGTACCATTCTCAAAAGAAGTATGTCCGGCGTTTGCAATCATGATATCAAGCGCATTCCTTGTTTGTGTTCCTAGGGCAAACTCGGCATCATAGTCAAAACCATTTGTTTGATTTTCAATTGAAGAACGAAGTGATGCTAATTGTTCTTTGATTCGACTATCTTCTGCTTTTGCTCGGGCATTTGAAAGCGCTGAGAGCACAACTGTCATTAAGAGACCGATAATCGCAACAACAACAAGTATCTCAATAATTGAGAAACCAGAGGATGTACTTTTTGTAGATTTATTTTCTTTCATCTAAAAGAAGTATAAATAATTGATGACTAAAAAAGCAATGCAAAAATCCCTTTCGGGAATTTTTACATCTTCTTAACCTGAATTGGATCTATAGAAAGTGGAGTCTCACGACCAAAGATCTGCACAAGAACGGTGAGTGTGCCGGTTTCTTGGTTAACAGCTTCAATCCGTGCGTCTGAATCTTTAAAGGGCCCTTCGACAATGCGCACTATTTCTCCTTGAGCAAAATTAATAGTGTGTTTTGCCTTTCCTTCTTCGGTCATTCCTTTAAGAAGTGCATCTACTTCCGTTTTATTAAGTGGTACAGGATTAACACCAGCACCAACAAATCCTGTGACGCGAGGAGTATTCCGAACAACATACCAAGAATCATCGGTCACGATCATATCCACAATCACATATCCTGGGTAGACTTTCTCCTCTACCTCTACTCGCTTCCCGCCTTTTATTTTTATTTTCTTTTCAGTTGGAACAACAACATTAAAAATCTTATCTTGCATTCCAAGCGATTCAATACGCTGTTTTAAATTACGAAGCACCGCATTCTCATATCCTGCATACGTATGGATTGCGTACCAATTTCGTTCTGGTTTTATTTCCTGTTTTGACATAGAGAATTTTGTTAGCGATTGATAAGATTTGAAAGACCAGTTGAAAATATAAAGTCAAAGAAGCCCATGAAGTATCCAAGGACAACTGTTATAACAACAACAGCAATAGTCACAACAACAACCTGGCTTCGTTTTGGCCACGTTACTTGCTTTAATTCTGCTTGTGTTTCTTTTAGATAATTTTTGATTGCCATAGTATGTAAGGCCCTTTTGGGCGACCCCACCAAAATAATAACGGTGGGTAAATTTAAAATGCCCCGCGGGGCATCTGTACTCTCATAGTAGCAAACGGCTAATAAATGTCAATTGGTTCTTGAAATCAGTTTTGACAATATAAGAATTTCATACTATAATT
>CAZDDY010000007.1:0-20338 GCA_964504455.1 uncultured Candidatus Saccharibacteria bacterium
TCGCATTTTTGAAAAACCTAAAAGCCCAATGCCTAATTCATCAGGAAGTGGCGAAGCGATAATAAGCCCGCCTGCAAGAAATGTTAGCCATCTAAAAATCTTAAGGCGAAGTGTGGTAGGAGCTTTTTTTATTTTATGTTTCTTAGCGTGTAAAACTTCACGAAGATGTTCTGAAACATTATCTCGAACAAATTTGAAAATTATTAAGTCCCCTACAATTGCACCAATGGCTCCTAAAAAAGCAGTTGGTACAATTCCATGAACCTGAGAAAGTTCTCCTAAGGTAACGATTGCTGGAGCTGTGGTAAATACTGAAGTAAAAAACATTCCTGTTATAAAACTTCCAATATATTCAAGTTCTTTTGTTGATGTCAAAAGTGAAACCAAGATGTTTGTTTTTACTAAAATAATCGCAATTAAAACACTAAGGAATACAATCCCGAGGTCCTTTACTATATGCGAACGTGTCTCACTTCTCATATAGAAAGTATAACAAATTGAAAAATATCCTTTTTCTGGTACTATAGTTTGAGTTATTGCCGGATCGTCTAATGGTAGGACACCAGGTTTTGGTCCTGGGTATTGGGGTTCGAGTCCCTATCCGGCAGCTAGTGAAATCAAAACTTCATACATTCACCTTAAAATCACCCGTTTTACTCTATCCTGGAATGTCTGGTTGGCATTTTGTGTCAGTGCCACAAAAAGAATCTAAAAAAATAAGAAAGGAATTTGGACAACATGCGAAAGGCTGGGGCTCACTTCCTGTCTTGGTCACTATAGGAAAAACAAGTTGGCAGACTTCAATATTCCCTGACAAAAAATCTGGGACATATCTCCTACCACTAAAAGCTCAGGTAAGAAAAAAAGAAGAGATCTTTGCTGAAGACGAAATTAAGTTTTCAATTACTATAAAGATTTAGTCGGAAATCTCAAGTATCTCAAGTACTGCCAACTCGATTGGCAGCGTTGGTATAAATGCTACTTTTTGTCGCTCGTATGCATCAAGAAAAGACAAAAGGCTTTTCGAAGTTAGCGTTTTACTCTTTAAAGCTACAACTTCTTCAATAAAGACTTTTTCGTGTTCACTCATATTCAAAAACTTTGCTTTTGGGGCAAAGCGAAATAAAAGTACTTTTCTAAAAAGATAAATTACTTGTTTTAAGAAAATTTTTGTATTGTAGCCTCCTTTTTCAAGAGATGTGAGCGCTTCCATCGCCTTCTCTTTATCTTCTTGGGCTATCGCTCGAATAAGATCCTCGACAACTGCTTTTTTAGGAGCATTTGTTACTTCACTTACATCATCAGCACTAATCTTTTTATTTTTTGAAGTATGTAAAACTTTTTGAAGAACTCCCAAGCTATCTCGAAATGACCCATCACCTAAAAGCGCAATAAGCTCCGCTCCATCACTTTCGAGTGTGTACCCTTCCTCTTTGGCAATTGACGCTACATGCGTAGCAAGTGTTTCGTCTGTCGGTTTTGCAAACGTAAGGACCTGGCAACGTGAAATGATAGTTTCAGGAACCTTTTCAAGCTCAGTGGTCGCTAGGATGAAAATAACATGTGCTGGAGGCTCTTCGAGCGTCTTAAGAAGCGCATTAAATGCTTCCTTTGTAAGCATATGTACTTCATCAACAATATAGACTTTATATTTTGAGACAAACGGAAGCGTTCGCACGTTATCACGGAGTTCTCTTACGTCATCAATACCACGGTTAGACGCAGCGTCTATCTCATACAAATCATTACCTTCTGTGCCGAGCTCTCTTGCTAGAATTCTTGCGATAGAAGTCTTTCCTACCCCTCGTGGACCAGCAAAAAGATATGCATGCGAAATAGTCCCTTTCTTTACACTTTCAGAAAGAATCTTTACGATTTGTTCTTGGCCAATAACCCGGTCAAATGTATCAGGACGATATTTTCTATAGAGTACGAAATCTGCCATACGGGGCTATTATACTACACTTTAAAATTGCGAATAATCTCTTCAACCTCATCTACATTTTTTGACTCCATCAGATTCTGGCGGAGCTCTTTTGATCCCGGGAAACCATTCACATACGCCTTGTAATGTTTTTTCATAATTGAAAAACTTTTCACCTTGCCAAGCAATGAATCAAAGAGTTTTGTATGCTCAAGTAGCGCATCTAAACGCTCTCTCACAGTAATTGGTTTTACTTTTGAAGATGGTGCACCACGTTTTGTATGAAAAAATTTTCCGATAAGAGGCAATCTTCCGAGCGGATGTTTTTTTGGCAAGACAGAAACAATGGAACGTGAATCATCAAAGAGCCATGGATTACCAAAAATGCCACGGCCAATCATCACACCATCAACACCACTTTCTTTTGCTTTTTGTCTTCCATCTAAAAGCGACGTCACATCGCCATTTCCAATAATTAAAGTATCGGGCGAAAGACGATCTCGTAGAGCGACAATTTTTTTCAATCTTGACCAATCTGCGGGTACTTTTGACATTTCTTTTCGTGTACGCACGTGCACAGTGAGTGCAGCAATTCCTTCTTCAAACAAAGTTGGTATCCACGTGTCTATCTCAAGGTGGTTGTACCCGACTCGAGTTTTTACTGAAATAGGGATATTAGGTGCGCCACGTTTTGCTGCTCGAATTATTTCTCTTGCCACGTCAGGCGTTTTTATAAGACAGGCACCTGCTCCTTGTTTTTCTATTGTCCTATCGGGACATCCCATATTTATATCAAGGCCATCAAACCCAAGCTCTTCGACAAGTCGTGCAGCACTTTCCATGTTCTTTGGATCAGCAGTGAAAAGTTGCGCAACAATTGGTCGCTCTTCTTCACCATAAAGAAGATCTACCATAAGGGCCTCCTTCCCTCGACTAGCGAGCCCGTTTGCAGAGACAAATTCAGTCCACATCACGTCCGGTTTGCCATATTTTGCGATTAACTTCCGAAATGCTGCATCTGTCACATCAGCCATTGGTGCCAAGGCAAAAAAAGGCCCGTTTCCGCGGGCAAGAATATCTGTTTTTAATTTACTCCAAAATCCGTACTGCATATTTATTTCAACTTGTAATACACTTTATCCTTATACCGAACATCAATGTATTCTATTTTTTCAGGTTGCACAATGCTTGATTTGAGTGGCTCATTTTGTGTAATAAGTCGAAGATCATTTAAAAGTCCATCAATATTTTGTGTTTTTGAAAATAGAATTTTGCCGTACGATGCTCCACCTTTTTTTGAAAGAAGTAGTGTCAGCGTGTCGTCTGTACCTACGACAATTCCAGTCGGGCTTATCCCGATTTCTTTTAGACCATCTCTAAATAAAATGAGTTCAGAGAATATTTCATATGGAAGAAGTGTAGAGCCAACGATTGTCTGCGGTGCACCTTCTACATAAAACGTAAAATACACTGGCCCAGAAAAAACTGGTGCTTTTCGAAATGAGAATCCACGCTCATCCATTAAGTCACACGAATCACTACCAAACCCATCACGGTGTGGTTCACTTCCGCAGTATAAAAAAGCAGGAGTACGTTCTTTGCCTTCCAAGAATAGTACTTTTTCTTTTATTGAGATAGACACATTTTCAAGTATTGGAAAGGTTTGCGCAACATTTTCTCTCAATGAATCTTTTTGGACAAAGAAAATATTTTTCTTTGGTAGTACAAACAAAGTCTTTTCTGACAATTTTGATTCTAGAAAAGATTGTATATCCTCTTTGTCTCGTAAGTCTGAAGCAATTATTACTCCTTTTACTTGCAACTGTGCAATATTTAACAAAAGAATAATTGACGTCAGAAGACAGGCTCCTAAAATAAAACGAAAGAGAAAACGTTTGCGCCTTACCTTTCGCTTTTCTTTTTTAAGCTCTTGCACCCGGGATGATATCGGGACGCGTCTTGGTTTCATATTTAAGAAATAATATCTCGTCCGACGTATGGTCTAAGAATTTCTGGGACCACAATACTACCGTCTTCTTTTTGGTAGTTCTCCATAATAGCAATAAGTGTTCGGCCGATTGCAACAACTGTTGCATCATTCATATGCGCAAACTCAAGCGACTTATCTTCCCTGCGTACACGAGTATTTAAACGACGCGCTTGAAATCCAATAATATTATCTGAACTATGTGTTTCTCTGTATTTCCCTTGGCCTGGCATCCATGTATTTATGTCTATTTGTCGATAATCAGGAAAGCCCATATCTCCAGTGCAGACATTAATCACCTGGTACGGAAGTTTAAGCGCCTGTAATACATGCTCTTGAATGCCAACCAATAACTCTTGTTCTTCCAAAGACTTTTCTGGTAGAGAAAAAACTTCCATCTCTAATTTATCAAACTGGTGTTGTCGTAAAATGCCTCTTGTGTCTTTTCCATATGTACCTGCCTCACGACGAAACGCTGTAGAGTATCCTAGATAACGGATTGGTAAATCTTTCTCTTCAATGATTGCATCCATGTGAAGTGGTCCAAGTGTATGCTCAGCGCTTCCAATAAGCATAAGATCGTCTTCAGGAAACATATAATGTTCTTCCGGTGTCATGAAGCGTGCCATTCTATTTTGAACCGCTGGCTTAATAAAGACAGGAGGCACCACAGGGATAAAAGCCTTTGGCGAAAGGGAAAGATTTTTTTCTTTTATAATTGAAGCGATACTATCTTCATTTGTAAGTAACTGCAAACAATACTGTATTAATCCAAATTGAAGTAATACTAAATCACCTTTTAAATACGCAAAACGTGAACCAGAAATTGTACCGGCCTTTTCTGTGTCTATAAGACCAAGTTTTTCTCCAAGGACAAGATGGTCCTTTGGCTCAAAATCAAAGACTGGTTTTTCTCCCCATGACCTGATGAGTACGTTTTCATCTTCATCTTTACCCACTGGTGTATCAGGTGAATAAATATTTGGAATTTTAATCATGAGGGCAATGAATTCCTTATCAACTGATGCAAACTCAGTTTCTAAGAGTTCCAGATCTTTCTTAAGTTGACTACCAAGAGCCTGGTCTCTATTTTTTGCAGCGTCATTTCTTTTGGCATTAAGTTCGTCAATTGACGTACGAAGTCTTTTTCGCTCTTCCGACAAGGCAAGAACACGGTCAATATCAACCACCCTGTTCTTGTTTTTTAGTGTTGTTTCTATAAGGTCTTTATTTTCTTTAATAAATTTAATATCGAGCATTACCCTGTCAGTATAACTCAAGAATTGATAAAATGAAAAAAGATGAGAATACTAACACAAGATGAATTCCCTCCTCAGCTTTTAGAGATCCCTGAGCCACCAAAAGAACTTTGGTGTGTTGGGGAGCCTCCGAAAATTGACGCCATATACCTTGTTGTTGTTGGATCGCGACATCATACCCAATATGGAAAAGAAGTTTGTAAAAAATTAATCCAGGGACTCTCTGGCTATCCAATCACGATTGTCTCTGGCCTCGCCATAGGCATGGACACTATTGTCCATCAAAGCGCACTTGAGGCTGGACTCACAACTATCGCTTTTCCTGGTTCAGGACTTGGAAATGAATCTCTCTATCCGAAAAGCAATTGGCGACTCGCAAACACTATTGTAGAGAGTGGTGGATGTTTACTCTCTGAACTCTCCCCAGACACAAAGGCTGCTCCTTGGACATTTCCTAAACGAAATAGACTTATGGCTGGTATTGCCCACGCTGTACTTCTTATTGAAGCAGAAGAAAAATCCGGAACACTCATAACCGCAAGACTAGGGCTCGATTATAATAGAGAAGTTCTTGCCATCCCTGGCTCAATTTTTTCAATAAATTCTTTTGGTACAAATCGACTAATAAAGGAAGGTGCACAACCTGTCACATCTTCAGAAGATATTCTTGATGCGCTTGGTCTTGATAGAGTCTTATCTATTTCAGAAAGACAAGTTATCGAGACAACAGATGAAGAGAAAGAGATACTTGCGCTCCTCAAAGAACCAAAAGATAAAGATACATTGATTAGAGAACTAGGAATGCCTATCACTGAAATACATTCACTGCTTACAGTTATGGAAATAAAAGGGTTAATTAAAGATACTGGGACTCTCGTCATTCGCACAAAAGGATAATAATTTGCCAAAAAAAATAAATAGTGTTACTAATTAGCGCATACTTATATGAAGCTTTTAATTGTTGAATCACCATCCAAAGCAAAAACGATTGAAAAATATCTCGATGGGGCTTATACCGTACGAGCGTCTGTTGGACATGTGCGTGATTTACCAACATCAAATAAAAAAGCTATAGATATCGAGGGTGGATTTATACCGCATTATGAAATTTCAAAAGGTAAAGACAAGGTTGTCTCTGAACTGCGAACTCTCGCAAGAAAAGCTCACGAAATTGTTCTTGCAACCGATCCGGATAGAGAAGGAGAAGCAATATCTTGGCACATCGAAAGTCTGCTTGAAGGAGACAAAAAAATTACAGCGCCAATTGCACGTGTGACCTTTAACGAAATAACCAAAGAAGCTGTCACAAGCGCCCTAGAAAATCCCAGACCAATTGATAAAAATTTAGTGAAAGCACAAGAAGCACGACGTGTTCTTGATCGTCTTGTTGGATATGATCTCTCGGGTCTCATTTGGAAGAAAGTGCGATATGGCTTGTCTGCAGGACGTGTACAATCTCCTGCTCTTCGTATTCTTATGGAGCGAGAGCGAGAAATTAGAGCATTTGTACCTGAAGGATTTTGGATACTTGAAGGAGATTTTAATACTTCACAAAAGAAAAAAATCACTTTAACTGCAAGTGAAGAACCACGAGATGAAAAAAGAGTTAAGGCTATTACAACGCAAGCAGAAAAAGGAGAATGGGTTATCTCAGACATTAAAGCAACTGAACAAAAAAGATCACCAAAGGCACCTTTTACGACCTCAACGCTTCAACAAGCTGCAAGCACCCAACTTGGATTCTCCCCTTCTCGTACTATGCAAGTCGCACAAAGGCTATATGAAGCAGGACATATAACCTATATGAGAACAGACTCAACAACAATCTCAAATCAAGCGCTTGCAGAAATTGCCAATGTTGTTGAGAAGGAATATGGAAAAGATAAACTTTTGGTTCGAACATATAAAACAAAAAGTAAAAATGCTCAAGAAGCCCATGAAGCTATTCGCCCAACACATGCAACAAAAAAGAACCTCGGAAGTACTGAGGAACAAAAAAAACTCTACGGACTTATTTGGAGACGAACGGTGAGCTCTCAGATGGTTGATGCGAAGGTACTTCGAACAAAAATATCCGCAATCGTCGAGCATGAAAAAGACTTCCCTGAATTTTCTGCGAATGGATCACAGATCCTTTCTTTGGGTTGGCTTGAAGTAGATACAGGTGCTCGAGGTGAAGATGTAGAACTTCCAAAAGTTGCGGTCGGAGAAAAGTTACAACTTGTAGAGTTTAGAAGTATTGCAAAGGAGACGCAACCACCAAACAGATTCTCTGAAGCAGGACTTGTAAAAGAATTAGAAGCTCGAGGAATCGGACGACCTTCGACATATGCTTCAATAATTAGAACACTTGAAGAAAGAGGCTATGTCACCAAAGAAGGGCGCACGCTTATCCCCACTGATACAGGAGATGTCGTTTCAACTTTCTTAGAAAATAATTTTGGACAATATATTAGTGATTCTTTTACCGCAGAAATTGAAGATGAACTGGATGAAATTGCAAACGGTGAACGCGAATATGAGAAAACGCTGAAAGATTTTTATCTTCCTTTTACAAAAGAAGTAAAAGCAAAGGAACACATTGATAAACTCACAACACTTGAGCTTGCTGATGAGAAATTTAAATGTCCAAAATGCGGAAAAAGCATGGTAGTAAAACTTGGACGTGGTGGAAAATTTATTTCTTGCTCAACATATCCAGAGTGTGATGGAGCACTCACTATAGATGGACTTGATATAAAAAAAGATGAACCTATCGGCTTTGACCCGGAAACAAAGCTTCCAATTTACGTTCTTATTGGAAGATTTGGCCCATACGTACAGTTGGGCGAAAAACCAAAGACAAAAAAGAAGTCAGAAATAAAACCAAAGATGGCAAGTATCCCGAAAGCTGTCGATCCAACAACAGTCACAGTAGACATGGCTCTCACCTACTTATCTCTCCCGAGAGTACTTGGCAAGCATCCAGAGACTAATAAAGATGTTATGGCAAATAATGGTCGTTTTGGTCCATATGTAGCCCACGATGGAAATTTCCGCTCAATCAAACCACCACTTGATGTCTACACTATTTCTTTGGAAGAAGCATTGACACTACTTGCTCAAGAAAAAAAGTCACGAGGGTTCGCTAGAAAAAAGAAAACCAAGAACTAGCGTTCTTGGTTTTTAAAATATACTTTTTTTGTTATTGAATTTTTATGCTCCAGTTTTCTTTCGCTCCAATCAGTGTAAAGATTTTTCTTGAAAGACCACTGGTGTTTTGCACATAACCGTTTAAAAGCTCCCCATACACATGGACTTTAAGAAAATTCGGTTCTACAAAATAATGAGTGCTCCCTAAGCCGGGAATTCGCACTCTCATTCTGAGTGAAAAACCATTCGGGAAATGCCTATCGCGGGGACCAATTGGAGCGGGGTGAATAAAAAGATTATCACTATTTTTATCTCCTGGTCCGAGCATCATCCACCTTCCATACTTGTCTTTTGCTGCACTAAATAGCATTGGTTTACCATCTGCAAAAACGTCAAAAGCAAAAGCTTCGTTTTTATATTGCGCAAATGCGTGTGGCTTCACCAGGTATATTTTTGTATCGAGCCTTATGGTATGTAAAAGCTCAAAAAATACACATGGATAGACATCCTCTTCGTTTTTTTCATAGTCGAATCGTAAAGGAAAATATTCTCTTTTAAAAAGTTCTCTTGCGAAATTGCTTGAGCTCATTTTTTTGATTTTGGTTTACTCAATTAAAAAACTTTTTTGTTAATTTGTCAATTTGTGGTAAACTACTTCCATGACTTTGGTGAAAGACATAATAAAACTCATCAATAACCCGAGCGTTTCAGATATAGCGCTTATTGAAAAAGCATACACATTTGCACAAAAGGCACATGATGGACAGCAAAGAAAAAGTGGTGAGCCTTATTTTATGCATGTTGCAAAAACCGGATACTACCTTGCTGAATTAGGAATGAGCCCGACTGTCATTGCTGCAGGACTACTCCATGACACAGTTGAAGACACTTCCGTTACAGCAAAGGACATTGAAAAAGAGTTTGGTAAGGAAATACTTGATCTTATCAAAGGTGTAACAAAACTTGGAACAGTAAAATACCGCGGAATGGAAAGAAATATAGAGAACCTAAGAAAATTCTTTGTTTCAATGGCTCAAGATCTTAGAGTGCTTATTATAAAACTCTGTGACCGACTTCATAATGTTGAAACACTTGAGCATTTACCTCCCGAGAAAGCAAAACGCATCGCGCTTGAAACACTCGAGATTTATGCACCACTTGCTAATCGCCTTTCAATGGGTAAGTTGCGCGGACGACTTGAAGATGGGGCCTTCCCATTTGCTTATCCAAAAGAATACGAGGAAACAAAGAAACTACGTGCAGAAAAAAAGGATGCTGAGGAAAAATATGTCATCGAATTTAAGCATCAATTAGGAGAAAAATTAAAAAAAGTAAATGTTGAAATTATTAGTATGGATTCTCGGGTAAAACACCTATACTCACTTTGGAAAAAACTTGAGAAGTACAACGGCGATATTTCAAAAGTATATGACATCATTGCTCTCCGAATAATTGTCAAAACAGTTGAAGATTGCTATCAAACATTAGGAATTATTCATGGCAACTGGAAACCTCTTATTGGAAAGATCAAAGACTACATTGCCCTACCAAAAACAAATGGCTATCAATCTCTCCACACAACAGTCCTCACTGGCACAGGTGGAATTGTTGAAGTCCAAATTCGTACAGAAGCAATGCATATTGAAGCAGAATACGGTCTTGCTGCACACTTTGCATATAAGGAAAAAATAAAGCTAGAAAAACATGATATTAAAAAACAGTATGAGTGGATTGAACAACTCAAAACAACCCAAAAGAATATTGATGATAGTGCTGAATTTCTTAAATCACTCAAAATGGACTTTTTCCAAAACAGAGTATTCGTATTCACCCCAAAGGGTGATGTGATAGACTTACCCGCACACTCCACCCCTATTGATTTCGCATATCATGTTCATTCCCAAATTGGCAATCGTGCGCAAGGTGCAAAAATAAATGGGAAAATGGTTTCGCTTGATACTGAACTTCAGAATGGGGATATTTGTGAAATTGTTATAAACAAAACTGCAAAACCAAACCCAAAATGGCTCGAACATGTAAAAACCAACATGGCCAAAAACAAAATTCAAAAACAACTTAAAGGGAGCAATTCCCTTCTTGATAAATTCTCAAACTTTTTAAAATAAAAACCCTGAAGCTTCAGGGTTTTTATTTTAAAGACTAAAATTTTTCATACTGTATAAATCTGTATCATTTTCAGATTTTTCTATTTCTTCTTTAGATCTATCGTCGAGAAGCTCTGTTTCTTCTTGGGTGTGAGAAGTAGTCTCTGTTGCCTCACTTTCTTCGTTTGTGTCTTGGCTTGTATTTTTCTGCAAAGTAGACTCGAACCGTTCTATCATCCTCATGCTTGATTTTGTGTCAGTTTTAATCAAATCAAGAATCATTCGTAAATCTTCATTTGAAAAGAAATCAATGACAATTTTTCCACCAACTTCTTTACGATCAATATGCACTCGAGTGCCGAGAGCTTCGCCAAGCCTACCCTCAAGTTCTGAAATCTCTGGATCAGGAATATATTCTTTTCTTCGCACTTTTTCTGTAGCAATTGTACGAGAAATCCTTTCTGCTTCGCGCACGGAGATCTTCTTGTATAAAATCTCTTTAAACAAAACAATCTGCTCTTCAGGATGATTTGAGAGCATCATAAGTGGGCGTGTATGACCTTCGCTTATTTTCCCTTCTGACAAAGCATTTAGGATATCTTCAGGAAGTTGTAAAAGCCTGAGTGTGTTTGAGACATACTCTCGACTTTTTCCCATTTTTTTTGCAATGTCTGTATGAGAAAACTTAAACTCTTCGACGAGTTTAAAAAAGGCTCTTGCACGCTCAACAGGATTAAGATCCTCTCTTTGCAGGTTTTCAATAATAGCAAGTTCAAGTTTCGTACGGCTATCGTCTCCAACACGAATCACAACTGGTACTTGAGAAAGGCCAGCAAGCCTTGACGCCCTGAGTCTACGCTCTCCGGCTATCAGTTCATATTCAGTATAGAGTCCACCTTCTTGTGTTTCCTTTTCTACACGGGAGACAACGAGCGGTTGTAGCACTCCGTATTGCCTGATGGATTGTGCAAGATCATTTAAGGCGCCAGTATCAAACTCCCTTCGTGGCTGGAAGGGATTCGGTTTTATCTTATCTACGTCTATGAAAAAAATTGAGTGTTCATACGTTGCCATGCAAAAAGTATAACGCAAGATGAATACTAAAAAAAGCTAGAAAAATGAGGATTTTTGGTGTATAGTGTGTGAATAAAAATTATGCCGGGGTGGCGGAATTGGTAGACGCGCACGACTCAAAATCGTGTCTCGCAAGGGGTGGGAGTTCGATTCTCCCTCCCGGCACAAATGAAACCAAAAGTAATTGTTGTTTGTGGTCCCACGGCAACGGGAAAAAGCGACTACGCTGTAAAACTTGCAAAGAAAATTGATGGTGAAATTATTTCTGCCGATTCAAGACAAGTATACAAAGATCTAAATATTGGGACTGGAAAAATTACAAAAAGAGAAATGAGTGGTGTTGCGCATTATCTTTTAGATGTAGCTAGTCCGAAGCGCCAGTTTTCAGTTGCTCGATATAAAAAACTTGGAGAACATGCAATTAGAGATATCTTGAAACGTGGTAAAACTCCTATTATCTGCGGCGGCACAGGATTTTATATTGATACTCTTTTAGGACTTGAACTCCCTGAGGTAAAACCAAACCTTGCTCTAAGAAAAGAGCTAAATGATGTATCCCTTCAAAAATTATTTGAAAAACTTAAAAAAATAGATCCGGATAGAGCAAAAACTATTGATAAAAAAAACAAGGTTCGCTTGATTCGAGCACTTGAAATAACACACTCGCTTGGAAAAGTTCCAAAAATAAAAAAACAGAAGCTTTACGGCGTAGAATGGATCGGACTTAGTTTTCAAAGCGAAGCTTTGAAAAAACGTATTCATGATAGACTTCTTAAAAGAATTAAGCTCGGGATGATACGAGAAGCTCAAAAACTTCACACAGAAGGGTTGTCTTTCAGAAGAATGGAAGCACTTGGTCTTGAATATAAATACTTAGCCTACTACTTACAAAAGAAACTCACTAAACAACAAATGATTGCACAACTTGAAACTGCAATTTGGCACTATGCAAAACGCCAGATGACGTGGTTTAAAAGAAATAAAGAAATCAAATGGATAAAAAACTGATTTGCGGGCGATGAAGGAATCGAACCCTCGCCAGCGGTTTTGGAGACCGCTGTTCTACCACTAAACTAATCGCCCTCTTCGAAAACTAAAAACGACCCATGGGTCGCCTCTAGTATATCAAAAATAGTTAAAATTTCTATTTCTTTGCTTCCTTGAATAGGACGTGTTTCTTTAGTTTCGCAGAATACTTTTTAAGCTCAATCTTTTGTTGATTGGTCTTTTTGTTCTTGCGTGTCCAGTACACCTCTTTTGTGTCCTTGTTCTGAAGTTTTATTAGCTTATCTTGCGCCATAGGGCTACTCTAGCACACTCAAAAACCTTTTTCAATTTAGACAATTTTTCGAGAAAGGAGGGGGTTGATTCGAGTTACAATTTCATAATTAATAGTTTTAGAAGCTTTCGCTAAATCCTCTGCACTTATTTCTTGGTTTCCATCTTTCCCTATAATTGTAACAATATCCCCTTTTGTTACTCCGCTTGCTAAGCTTGCATCAACCACACACATGTTCATCATGACACGACCGAGTATGGGGCATTCCTTGCCTCGTATCAACACTTTTGCTCTTGCTGATGCCTCTCTCGGTAATCCATCCCAGTACCCGACAGGCAAAACTGCGATCATGGTTTTTTTCTTAAGTTCACACGTACAATCATATGCAATAAAAGACCCTGCCGGTAGAATTTTCGCTTCAACTACTTTCGTTTTAAAACTAAGCACTGGTAGAAGATGGGTTTTATTATTTTTTGTTTCACTTGATGGCCAAAGTCCGTACATACCAATACCAAACCGGACCATATTACAAGCTAAATCCGACTTTCTGATAACGCCTGAGGTTGCTGAAGTGTGGACCTCAGGATAAAGTCCAGCCTCATTCAAAGATTCTTTCCATGCAAGGAGCTCTTTGTATTGCTTTATTGTGTATGAATCAAATTCTTTGCTCTCAGCACCTGAAAGATGTGTATAAAGTCCAACAAGAGAAATGTTTTTCATTTTGGCAATAAATTGAGAGACTACTTCTATGTCTTTTTTCAAGAATCCTTGTCTTCCTAGCCCTGTATCAACCTTAAGATGTACTTTCAATTTTTGGGAAAATTTCTTTTTTTGCAAATATTCCAACTGATCAAAATGTGAGACGGTAAGTTCAATACCTCGTTTTGAGGCAACTCCCACCCAGCTAGCCTCAAACGTCTGAAGCACTACTACTTTTTTATTTGTTTTACTTTTTACCAAAAGCGCATCCTCAAAAGAAAATACACCGAACGCATCAACTGATTTTTCAGATTTTAAAATGGAAAGTACTTGCAAAAGTCCATGCCCATATGCATTCGATTTAACAACAAACATAGCTTTACAGCCTAAAGGTAAAACTCCTTTTAAAGTACGCACATTTTCAAGAAGTGCATTTTTATTTATTTCTATCCATGTGCTCCTCTGGTCAAGTGCTTTCATAAATATGTATACAGAATAGCATAAATTTACTCAGGCTTTTTTTTATGGTACTATGCCCTCTGTACGAAGAAATACTTTTGTACACTTGCGTCGGTGGCGGAGTGGTCAATCGCAATTGACTGTAAATCAATCGCCCTTAGGGCTACGAAGGTTCGAATCCTTCCCGGCGCACAAGTGAAATTCAGAATGGATATTTTCCATTCTGAATTTTGCTATATGTCGGGAGAAAACAAACTGCTTTGTTTTCGTAAGGATTCGAAAGGAGTTTCATTATTTCTTGCAATGAAATTGAAACTCACCTGCCAACGTAGTTGGAGAAATTCCTTCCCGGCGCACAAAAAAGTAACTAAAAATCCCGCGGATGCGGGATTTTTAGTTACTTTGCTCGTGTTGTACTTCTCACAGCGACACCAGATTTTTGTTTTTTAGCTTTTTTAAGCTCTATATGAAGCTCGTCATTTTTGAGCACTACAGATACTGTATCCCCTTTCCCAACACCGTTTGAAATCATAAAAGAAGCAACAGGGTTTAGAATTTTTGTTTGAATTAAGCGATTAAGAGGTCGTGCACCATAATGTGGATCATATCCGGTCTTTGCCATGTGATCGAGCGCTTCACTTGTTAGCTCAAGAGCAATTCCTTTATCAAGCAAACGTTCTCTCACTGTTTGAATTCGAATTTCAACAATGTGGCGAAGTATTTCAGGTGTAAGCACATCAAAGACAACAACTTCATCAACTCTGTTAAGGAATTCTGGTCTAAAGAAATCTTTGAGAGAATCGAGCACCTTGTCTTTTGCATCAGCGTAACTTTCTGTTGTTGTTTTTTGTGAGAAGCCAATACTCTCCATTTTATTTATGAACTGAGAACCAAGGTTTGATGTCATAATAATGATGGAATTTTTGAAGTTAACAGTCCTACCCTTACCATCAGTAAGTCTTCCGTCATCAAGCACCTGGAGAAGTAAATTAAATACTTCAGGATGTGCTTTTTCTATTTCATCAAAAAGCACAATTGAGTATGGACGGTGTCTGACTGCTTCTGTAAGCTGTCCTGATTCATCGTAGCCAACGTACCCAGGAGGAGAACCCACGAGTTTAGAAATACTATGACGCTCCATATACTCTGACATATCCACTCGAATAAGTGCTCGCTCGTCATTAAACATAAACTCAGCAAGGGCTTTTGTAAGCTCTGTCTTACCTACACCTGTTGGTCCAAGGAAAATAAATGAACCTATTGGTCGGTTTGGATCAGAAATACCAGCACGTGAGCGTCTAATAACACCAGCAACTTTCTCAATTGCGTCATTTTGCCCAATAACACGCTTTTTAAGTTCTTCTTCCATACGCTCAAGTTTTGTTCTCTCTTCCTCAAGCATTCGTGTAAGTGGAATACCTGTCCAACGAGACACAACTTCAGCAATGTCTTCCGCAGTAATTTCTTCTTTAAGAATACGTCTGGACTTTTGAAGTTTCTTTAATTTTGCCATTTTCTGTTCAAGCTCCTTTTGAAATTGTGGCAACTTTCCATACCGAATCTCAGCGGCACGAGCCAAGTCTACTCTCATCTCAGCATTTTCAGCTTCAACCTTAACAAGATCAATTTGCTTCTTGAGATTACGAATATCGGTCACAAGAGTTTTTTCATTTTGCCACTTGAGTTCCAGTTCTTTTGTTTTTTCTTTTAGATTTGCGATTTCTGTATCAATATCTTTTATACGATCTTTCGTCTCTTTATTTCCATGGAGTTGGAATTCTTTTTTGAGAGCTTCTTTTTCAATTTCAAGACGAGTAATTTTTCTGTGTGCCTCATCTAAAATGATTGGCTTATTCTCAAGAGCAATGCGAAGCATAGAAGATGCCTCATCAATAAGATCAATTGCTTTATCTGGTAAATATCGATTCGTAATATAGCGAGTACTTAGATTGACTGCAGAAAGAATCGCGTCATCAGTAATGTGCACGCCGTGGTATATTTCATATTTTTCTTTCAATCCTCGAAGTATTGCAACAGCATCTTCAACTGTTGGTTCCTCCACATAGACTGGTTGGAAACGTCTTGCAAGTGCAGGATCACGCTCAATATGCTTTTGATATTCTTTTATTGTTGTTGCACCGATAGCTCTAAATTCACCTCTCGAGAGAGCTGGTTTGAGTAAATTTGCTGCATCCATACTTCCTTCGGATGCGCCTGCTCCAACAAGAGTGTGTATCTCGTCAATAAAGACAATAATACTTCCCTCTGATTTTTCGATTTCCTTCATGATTGCCTTTAGCCGTTCTTCAAATTCGCCTCTAAACTTTGTACCTGCAACTAAAAGCCCGAGATCAAGAGAAACCAACTCTTTATCTTTCAAAGAATCTGGTACATCACCTTTTGAAATTCTAATTGCAAGCCCTTCGGCAATTGCAGTTTTTCCGGTTCCGGCTTCTCCAATTAAGATTGGATTATTTTTTGTACGTCGAGAGAGAATTTGCACAATGCGCATTATTTCATTATCACGGCCAATCACAGGATCGAGTTTATCTTCTCTGGCAAGTTTTGTAAGATTGCGAGTATATTTTCCAAGCATTCGGTATTTTTTATTTGGACCAATATCTGAAATAGTTTGGTGCTTTAATTCTTCCACCAATTTCATTACATCATTTTTATTTATCCGAAACCTTGCAAGAAGTTCTCGTGCCTGACTTTGAATTTCAAGAAGTGATAAGAATAAATGTTCTACGCCAACAAATTCGTCCTTCATGAAGACTGCAATTTTACTTGACTGTTCAATCACTTGAGCAAGTTCTGGGGTAAGGTACATTTGGTATGATGCTGAGAGAGTCGTTCTGTTTTCTCCTCCATCAATAACCTCAAGCAGTGAATCAGTAAGAAGCGCTGTATCTACTTCCATACGTTCTAGCACTTGTAAAATAAGGCTTTCTTCTTGAAGTACTAAGGCAGCCAAAAGATGCACTGGGGACACGTGATTTTGCCCACGTTCAATAGCAAGCTCGTGGCTTCTTCTGATAGTTTCCTTTGCTTTTGTAGTGAAATGATTAAATGGAGGCATACGTTTCTATTATACCCGAACTGTCAAGTATTTTCTATATGGGTTTATTTTTGCGACAGTAAGTTAGTTATGCGTTTCAAAGTAATAAGTATTTTTTTTATATCTTTTTTTCTTGTACTTCTTCCAAAAGAAAATCTGATGCTTCCTGAAGTCGAATCTTTGTTTCCTGAAATTGCTTGTATAACATGAGAAGATTCTTCTTCATCTGATTTGCAAGCACTTTTTTCAGAAACAGAAATACCTGCACTATCAAGGTACAGAACAAGTGACTCACTTGAAAAACCCGGGAGTGTGATGTTTACATTGTTCGGAAGTCGGTCAGTGAGTCCACCATTTATAACAACGCTTGGAAAATTTTTTTGTAACTGCCCGACAAAAAACGTCTGCAATTTTGAAAGCCTTTTTGATTCTTTTTCTTTTATCTTCTCATTAATCTCTACTGCAAAACTAAATGCATCAATGAGTGGCACATTTTCTGTCCCAGCACGTAACCCGAGTTCTTGCACTCCACCATGAAAAAGAGGAGCGAGGGCAACATTTCTTTTTTTGTATAAGGCTCCTACTCCTTTTGGCCCGTATATCTTTGAGCTATTTATCGTAAGCAAATCTACCCCAAGGTCTTCCACAGAAATACTCTTATAGACAAAAGATTGGCAGGCATCAGTGTGGAAATATATAGGAAAATCAGTATCCCTTTGTTTTCGTTCCTGCCTAATAATTTTTGATATTTCTTTTATAGGTTGGACGGTACCTATTTCATTATTTGCATGCATAACTGACACACAGACTGTATCTTTTGTAATTAGTTTTTTTAACTCCAAAAGATCAATGTATCCATCTGTGTCTACGGGTGCAAAATCAACTGCGACAAAAGATGAAACTTTTTTACTAGCTTCAATAATTGCCGCATGCTCAATAGCACTTACCACAATATGCAATTTCCGATTCGGGTATTTGTTTCGCATCGCTTCAACACTGCCACAGAGAGCTAGATTATCAGCTTCTGTTCCTCCACTAGTAAATAGTATTTCATCTGGATGAGCCCCAAGAGTTCCAGAAATGCGTGTTCGAGCATCCTCTAATATTTTCTTCGCTTTTACTCCCTCTTGGTGAAAAGCACTTGGGTTGCCAAATACATCTGTAAGTGATTTTTTCAACCTAGAAATAACCCTCCTGTCAACTGGAGTGCTTGAAGCATGGTCGGCATATATTCTTTTATTTTTTATTCGCTCTAAAAATTCCATGAATTGCTAAAAAAGCCTTAATAGTATATACTTTTTGCCATTATGGTGCTACTTCCCCATCTTGACATTATTTCTTTGGCTCTGGGTATACTACTCCTGTTTTTTGTTATTCGAAATGAAATAAGGCTAAAAAAATTACTTCGAGGTAATGATGGGAAGTCTTTGGAAAAACATATTGCCCTACTTCTCAAAACATGCGAAGAAATAAAAAAGGAAAATACTGAGATCAAAGACCATATTGAAATTCTCCACAACAGACTAAGAAAGACCATTAGAGGCGTTGAGACAATTCGTTTTAACCCATTCAAAGACCAAGGAAGCAATCAAAGCTTTGCAACTGCATTCATCAACGATGAAGGCAGTGGCGTAGTCCTCTCAAGTTTGTACGCGCGAGATCGAATGAGTGTTTTTGCAAAACCGATACAAAATGCGAAATCAGAATATGAGCTTACTGATGAAGAAAAGATAGTGCTTGAAAAGGCTACAAAAAAATAATGAAAGAAGAAAACCAAAAAAAAGCACCTGTAGTAGTTATTATGGGTCACATCGACCACGGCAAATCAACGCTTCTTGACTATATACGAAAATCAAATGTTGTTGAAAAAGAAGCTGGAGGTATCACACAACATATCGCTGCATATGAAGTAACCCACAAGGACGACACGGGAAACATGCGAAATATTACTTTTCTTGATACGCCAGGACATGAGGCTTTTTCTTCTATGCGAGTACGTGGCGCTCAAACGGCAGACATTGCCATACTAGTAGTATCAGCTGAGGATTCTGTTAAGGCACAAACAATCGAAGCCTGGCAAACAATTCAAGAAGCAAAACTTCCGGCAATCGTTGCGATAAATAAGATTGATAAACCAAATGCTAATGTAGAAAAAACAAAATTAGACCTCTCTGAAAAAGGAATATATCTTGAAGGTTATGGAGGGGATGTCCCCTTTTGCCTTATTTCCGCAAAAACTGGAGACGGGATTACCGACTTACTTGATCTCATCCTTCTTGTATCAGATCTTCATAATTTTGAAGCAAAGACAATAGGACCTGCAACTGGTGTCGTAATTGAATCAAATCTTGATCCAAAAAGAGGGATTTCAGCAACTCTCATTGTAAAAGAAGGAACGCTAAAAAAAGGCATGTTTGTTGTCGCAGGTAATGCTCTTGCAACGACTCGCATCATGGAAAATTTTCTAGGAAAACAAACTGACTGCTTTGGTCCGAGCGAGCCACTTCGTATTGTTGGCTTTTCAGATATTCCAGAAACTGGAAGTGTATTCACTTCATATGAAAAGAAAAAAGATGCAGAAGAAGCACTTCACAAAGAAATTCTTGATAAGAAAAAAGACACTCCTTCAAGCGTGCAAGTAAGTAACGACGAGGTTCTCTATGTGCCCATTATTATAAAGACTGACACGGTTGGAACAGGTGAAGCAGTAGTAAAAGAACTAAAAAAAGCTGAACAAGAAACTATTAAATGCAAAATAATATCAATCGGTGTAGGTTCAATCAGTGAAAATGATATAAAACTGGCCTCATCAGATAAACAAAGTATTATTTTAGGTTTTCATGTTGGGCTTGATCCACGTGCTGTTGATATTAATGAAAGTGCACAAGTAAAAATAAAGACAAGTGACATCATTTATCAACTGACAGAATTTCTTACAGAAGAATTCGAAAAACGCCGACCAAGAAAAATGACGACGACTGTTACGGGTAGATTTAAAGTTCTAAAAATATTTAGTGCAAGCAAAGACAAGCAAGTTATCGGCGGAAAGGTCCTTGAGGGAATGATCGCAGTGAAAAATCAAATACGTATTATCAGAAGAGACTTTGAGATTGGGAAAGGATTTATTGATGAAATGCAACTGAACAAACTTAAAGTTAAAAGTGTTGAGGCCGAAAACGAATGCGGTATGCAGGTTGAGTCAAAATTTGAAGTAGCACCTGGAGACGTGCTTGAAGCATTCACCCAGGAAGAAATTTAAATATATGAATGATAGAAAAGAAAAAATTGGAGAAATCATAAAACGCCTCTCTGCAGAATTTATTGAAAGAGAAAGCAATAGAGATGCCCTTATTTCAGTTACT
>CAZDDY010000008.1:0-18481 GCA_964504455.1 uncultured Candidatus Saccharibacteria bacterium
CTGGTGGGTAGTTTTGCTGGGGCGGCACCCTCCTAAAGAGTAACGGAGGGGTTTACAAAGGTCAGCTAGGCGCGAATGGAAACCGTGCCGATAGTGTATGGGCATAAGCTGGCTTGACTGTGAGGCGTACATGCCAAGCAGAGACGAAAGTCGAACCAAGTGAACCGATGGTCCGCTTTAGATGCGGCCGAAGATTAACGGATAGAAGCTACCCTGGGGATAACAGGCTAGTTCCGCCTAAGAGTTCATATCGACGGCGGAGTTCGGCACCTCGATGTCGGCTCACCTTAGCGCGGGGCTGGAGAAGGTCCCAAGCGTTTGGCTGTTCGCCAATTAAAAAGGTACGCGAGCTGGGTTCAGACCGTGGGGAAGTTGAAATTATACTTGTATAGTTTTGACTAACCCACCGTCTGAATCCCGAGGAATACTAATTTTTATAAAGAATTAGTCTGTTATACATTGATACAAATCTAAGTATCGAAAATTCTGAGAAACAATTAGTGCAAAAGTTTTTGCACTCACGGCGGCAACAAATAGTAATATTTGTATGCACACTTAACTTATTTCGGTGAAACCTGAATGTAATTTATTACAAAGGTAATACCGAGGGAAGATTTTCTTTTTTAAAAGAAGAAAGTCACCCGTAGAGACTACATGTTAAGCATCCAAATTTTTGGATGAAGATATAGTCCGATCCTTCTAGAAATAGAAGTTAACGTAGATGCGTGAGACAGGTTGGTCTCCTATCTACTGCAGGCGTTGATGTTTGAGAAGAGTCGCTTCTAGTACGAGAGGACCGAAGTGAACTGACCTCTGGTGTACGAGCTCTAGTGCCAACTGGACTGCTCGGTAGCTATGTCGGGAATGGATAACCACTGAAAGCATCTAAGTGGGAAGCCAGCTTCAAGATAAGACATCGTTAAGGACCGTAAGAGATGATTACGTTGATAGGCGTTAGGTGTACGCATAGTAATATGTTGAGCCGAGACGTACTAATTATCCGATTCCTATTAGGAAAGCTGGAAATCACATATACTTTTTACTTCATGTAAACACATGAGGTTATTTAGTTTTTTTCAAAGAGCGTTTTATGTTGGTGATTCATCGCAGGGGGTACACCTCTTCCCATTCCGAACAGAGAAGTTAAGTCTTGCTGAGGTGATGATACTCGTTTACGGGGAAAGTAGCTCGTCGCCAACATAAAGCGCTTTTTAATTTGCTATACTCTATAAAGATATATTATGAAACAAGGATTTCCGAAAAAAGTTTTTAATTTTTTTGATAAGTTTGAAGATAAAATCAGAGGACACTTATCACAGTATCCAATCACCTATGCTTTTGTTGGTGGCATTACTATTGTTTTGTTTTGGCGAGGTGTTTGGCATACAGGAGACCTGCTTGAAGCCAAGGGTGGTATCCTCGGAGTACTTTTTTCAGGGCCTGGTTCTCTTGTTTTGAGTATTTTAATTCTCCTTGCTATCGGACTTTTTGTTTCTGTGTTTGTCGGTGACATGATTATCATGTCAGGACTCAAGAAAGAGAAAAAAGTAGTTGATAAAACAGAACAAGAAATAAAAAGTGAAGAACTTAGAATGGAGGAGATAGAAGAAGCTATTGTAAGGATTGAAGAAAAAATAGGAGATATAGAGAATGAAGTAAATACACATCATGCTGATAAAAAATCTTCTATTGACTATTAGCCCTTTTTTGCTATAATAGAGTGGTGAGATACTAGTTCCGACAGGAATTATTACCAAACAAATGCCTCACAGAGCCGCCTTCGGGCGGTTTTGTGTTTTTATAGACTTGCTTTTGTACCTATGGTAAGGTTTGAGTGAAACTTAATCTAACAACTTAATAAATTTTATGAAACAGTTTAATTTTCTGAACACACTTTGGAATTCATGGCGTCTTGGTGAAAAAACTTTTCTTTGTGTAGGGATTGATCCTGATGATGAAGATATAAAAAAACTTTTTGGTCATTACGAGGAAGCTGCACTTCTTGAATATTGCAAGATAATTGTTGATGAAACGAGAGATCATGCCGCATGTTACAAGGTAAATTCTGCTTTTTTTGAAGTACATGGTGCTGCCGGATGGGCTGCTATGGATGCATTGTTTAAATACATCAAGCATTTAGGAAAACTTGTTATCTGGGACGCAAAAAGGGGAGATATTGGAAATACCGCAGAAAGATATGCAACTGCAGCACAAAAAATAGGTGCTGATGCTGTAACACTTAATGCGTATATGGGTTCAGATGCTATCAACCCATTTGCTGAGAAAGGCATATTCCCAATTATCTTAGGCAGGACATCAAATAAGTCATCCAGTGAAATACAGGATAAAGAATCCGAATCAGGTGATATAGCGGATACCTTGATTGAAACTATGCACCAAAGATTGGATTATGATTTCGGTGTAGTCGTGGGTGCTCCAACCAGCTCACATGATCGGTACGTAGGAAGTCTTGAACTCATTCGTGCATTGGATATCAATAAATTCATTCTCATTCCTGGTGTTGGTGCTCAAAGTGGCTTACTTGATGTTTCAGTCAGAAATGCTTACAACGGAGTGGGCGGGTTTGTCATTAACGTATCTCGTTCCTTAATTCCAAAAGAATATAAAGACCTGGGTGAGTTTGCAAAAAAACTCAATGACAATGCATTAATGCAACACATGAACATTGTCGATCAGATTTTTGCTTTTGAAAAGTTCAAAGAAGAACTGGCACTTAACATCATAAAAAATGCCGGTGCAATTTTTACCGATGATCACTTTGTGTATGCAAGTGGAAAACACGGAGATACCTATATTAATAAAGATAAGATTTACACAAACCCGGTAAATTTGGCCGTTCTTTGTGATGAACTCGGCGATCATCTTATAGCCAGTGGTTTTGGAAATGTAGATACAATTGTTGGCCCAGCAATGGGAGCAATAAAAATTGCGGACCGTATTGCTGAGTATATGGCTGTAAATACAGTCTACGCTGAGAAATCTGGAGACAGCTTTGTATTTAACCGTGGTTACCAGGAGTACATTTTTGGTAAAGAAATAGTTATTAGTGAAGATATATTTACTACTGGTGGCTCGGTAAAGAAAGTTATTGATGCGGTAAAAAACGCAGGAGGCAAAGTGGTCGCCGTAGTGGGTCTTGTTAATCGTAACATCGGAGAAGTACATGCAGGGTCTCTTGGTGTGCCATATTTTTTTACTCTTACATCGGTTGATGTAAACCAGTGGGATGAAAAGGATATGCCAGATTGGTTAAGAGAAAGGCCAATTAATACTGTGCTTGGTAAAGGTAAAGAATATTTGGCAAACCAGGTTAAGTAAATAAATGTGAAAGTTGATAATTTAAATCAGGCTTGGGTAATACCAAGTCTTTTTAATTTGCCTTTTTTGCCTTTTCTGGTATAGTCTTCCCATAAGCTTTTGAGAGTACATAAGCTTATGAGTTGCACAATATAAGCCCCGGTAAGGCTTTTTTATTTACCCAAATTAAGTCAAAAATTAAGAATGGCAAGAATAAGTCAATTAGTTAAAAAACCTCGAAAAAATATACGACGGAAATCAAAAGCCGTTGCTCTTTCTCGTGGGTTTAATGCAATTCATAACAAACCAGTATTCTACGCGGCACCTTTTAAGCGTGGTGTATGTACTAAAGTAACAACGACAACTCCAAAGAAACCAAACTCAGCACTTCGAAAAATTGCTCGTGTTCGTCTTACTAACGGAATGGAAGTTACCGCATATATTCCAGGAGAAGGTCACAATCTTCAAGAACACTCAGTGGTCATGATTCGCGGAGGACGTGTGAAGGACCTTATTGGTGTACGGTATCACATTGTTCGTGGACGTCTTGACACTACTGGTGTTGAAAAGCGACGCCAAGGACGATCTCTTTATGGTAACAAGCGTCCAAAAGCAGATAAGAAATAATTTTCTTTACTCTGTCTAATTTTATCAATATAAATCTGTTTTCCTATGCGAAGAAAAGTAAAAAAGCGAAATATTCCAACGCCTGATAATGTCTATAACTCAGATTCACTCTCTAAGTTTATAAACTGTGTCATGTGGGATGGAAAAAAAGAAACTGCACGAAAAATCGTGTACGGAGCTTTTGATGTTATTAAAGAAAAGACAAAACAAGAGCCACTCGAGGTTTTTGAAGAGGCAATGCGAAATGCATCTCCGATGATGGAAGTACGATCACGAAGAATTGGAGGTGCAAACTACCAAGTGCCTCGTGAAGTTCGCCCAGAAAGACGACAAAACCTAGCATTTCGATGGATTATCGGGGCAGCTCGGTCGAAGAAAGGTGAACCAATGCACGCAAAACTTGCTGAAGAAATAATTCTTGCGGCAAAAAATGAAGGAGCAGCGGTTAAGAAGAAAGAAGATACACACAAGATGGCAGAGTCAAACAAGGCTTTTGCTCACTTTGCGTGGTAATAATACATATATAGTATGGACACTAGAGACTATCCACTAGAAAAAGTTAGAAATTTTGGAATTATTGCGCACATTGATGCAGGTAAGACCACAACATCAGAGCGTGTTTTGTATTACACAGGTGTTTCTCATAAAATTGGAGAAGTGCACGAAGGAGAAGCGACTATGGACTGGATGGAGCAGGAAAGAGAGCGTGGCATCACGATTACTTCAGCTGCAACAACTTGTTTTTGGACGCCAACCTACGCAGCAGCTGACAAAAATAAAAAGCATCGTTTCAATATTATCGATACCCCAGGACACATTGACTTTACTGTTGAAGTAAAACGATCACTTCGAGTACTTGATGGTGCTGTTGTTGTGTTTGATGGTGTGGCAGGAGTAGAACCACAGTCTGAAACAAACTGGCGATATGCTGATGAAGCAAAAGTGCCACGTATTTGTTTTGTGAACAAACTTGATCGTATTGGTGCATCATTCGAACACTCTTTTAAAACTATCACTGATCGTTTAAATAAAAATGCAGTGCGAATGCAAATTCCAATTGGACTTGAAGAAAAACATGAAGGAGTTATAGATTTGCTCGGCATGAAGGCGTATTACTTTGAAGGTGAGATGGGTAACAAAATTGTTGAGGCTGATATTCCCGAGAATCTCCTTGAAGAAGCGAAGATGCGAAGATCTGAGCTTATTGAAAAGATTGTTGAAAATGACGAAAAAGTAATGAATGAGTATCTCGAAGGAAAAGAAATTTCAATTGATGTACTCAAGCCTATTTTACGAAAGGCAGTTATTGCAAACGACATCTTTCCAGTTTTTGCAGGTTCTGCACTTAAGAATAAAGGAGTGCAACTTGTCCTTGATGCGGTGGTAGATTATCTCCCATCACCACTTGATATTCCTGCGATACAAGGAGTAAATCCAGACACAGATGAGGCAGTTGAGAAGCATGCATCAGATACAGAACCATTTGCTGCACTTGCATTTAAGGTGGCAACTGACCCATTCGTTGGACAGCTCATTTTCTTCCGTGTGTATTCTGGAACATTAACCGCAGGAAGTTATGTCTATAATCCTCGTACAAGAAACAAAGAACGTATTGGACGCATTCTTCGTATGCATGCAAATGAACGCGAAGAGGTGAAAAAAGTATTTGCTGGAGAAATCGCAGCAGCAGTTGGACTTAAAGACACCATTACTTCAGATACATTATGTGAAGAAGACCACCCAGTAGAACTCGATCGTATTGTGTTTCCTGAGCCAGTTATCTCACTTCGAATTGAACCAAAGACAAAAGCTGATCAAGAAAAAATGGGTATGGCGCTTAATCGTCTCGCCCAAGAAGATCCAACATTTCGTGTTTCAACAGACCAAGAAACTGGAGAGACTATTATTGCTGGAATGGGAGAACTTCACCTCGAAATTATCGTTGATCGAATGAAAAGAGAATTCTCTGTAGAGGCAAATGTTGGAAAACCACAGGTTGCATATAGAGAAACAATTCAAGGAACTGCAGATGTTGAAGGCAAGTACATCAAGCAGTCAGGTGGACGCGGTAACTACGGTCATGTACGTATTAAGATTAAGCCAATGCAACATCTGACAAAAGAAGAGGTGCTTGATCTTCCAAAGAATACAAAACACGAGGATCACTTTGAGTTCATAAATAATATTAAAGGAGGTGTTATTCCACAAGAATACATTCCTGCATGTGAAAAAGGATTTAGAGAAGGATTAGAGCGAGGAGTGCTTGCAGGATTTAAAATGGTTGATGTGTCAGTTGATCTCTATGACGGGTCATACCATGATGTTGACTCAAACGAAATGGCATTTAAGATCGCTGCTTCGATGGCTATTCAAGATGCCGCAAAAATGGCACGACCAGTTATCCTTGAGCCGATGATGAAGGTTGAAGTAGTGACTCCAGATAAATTTATGGGAGATGTTACAGGATCACTTTCTGCAAAGCGAGGTCTTATTGAAGGAATGGAAGCGAGAGGATTAAATCAAGCTGTAAAAGCGGTAGTACCTCTTTCTGAAATGTTTGGATACATGACGAACCTTCGTTCAATGACTGAAGGCCGAGCAGGATTTACTATGGAATTTTTGAGGTATGATGTTGTGCCTCAAAACGTAGCAGATACTATTATTTCTTCTAGAAAATAAAGTATGACAAAAAACAAAAAAGCACCTGCCTGGGTGCTTTTTTGTTTTCTCAGAAATGATCAAAAGTGCTATTATCATATATATGTCTTGGGCATCTCGACGACAATTTAGAGTTATTTCTGTCCTTACGGTTATCGTTTTAGTGTTGATTGCTATTCCTGTGTATAAAAAATTAAACTCTCCACCAACATGTACCGATCGAAAACAAAATGGAGACGAAAGAGGGGTAGATTGCGGAGGGGTGTGTAAGAATTTTTGCCCGAATGAAGTGGTAGGGCTTTCTGTAAAATGGGCTCGTGCCTTTCCCGTTTCCCACGGAGTTTACAACGTGCTTGCCTATGTAGAAAATCAGAATAAATCTGCCGCAGCACAAGAGGTTTCTTATGAATTTAAAGTATACAATAGCGAAAGAAGGTTGATTGCACGAAGAGAAGGTAAAACTTTTATTTCACCAAATGGAGTACAACCAATTATTGAAACTGGTATACAAGTTGGAAATGAAATTCCTCAGTTTACAAACTTAACATTTACAAAAGCTCCAGTTTGGGTAGAAGTTGATCCTCTTGTACGAGCTCTTACTGTAACTGTTTCAAGTCCTGTTCTTACAACGACAAATAGGGTGCGACTTGATGCAACGACAAAAAATCAATCACCGAAGTATCCAATAGTCGATGCAACATACACCGCCATTTTGTATAACCAAGAAGATAACGCTATTGCAGTTTCGAAAACTAGTTTCGCACGTCTTGATCCGTCAGATGAACGTACACTAATATTTACCTGGCCTGAACCATTTTCTGAAACGATTGCACGAGCTGAAATTGTCGCACGATTTAATCCTTTCACGCAGGATGTTCGCTAATGTATGATTCGTCTATCATCGCGTCGTATTGATTGGGTTCTCTATCTTTTAACACTACCTCTTGTTTCTGCAGGTCTTGTGACGATGTATGGTTTCGGTGGATCACTTACATTTTTTACAAAGCAGAGTATCGCACTTTTTATTGCGACAGTTGTTTTTGTAGGAATACAGATGTTTGACACTCATTTATTTAAAAGAAGCAATTTTCTTGTTTTTATTTACGGTATTTTAATACTTCTTCTTATTGCTCTTTTTGCATTTGGAAAAACGGCAAATGGTGCACAAAGCTGGCTTTCGCTTGGCGGTTTTTCTTTTCAACCAGCAGAGTTTATGAAACTCGTGCTTATTTTATTGCTTGCAAAGTATTTCTCAAAACGTCATATAGAAATTAAACATTTCAAACATATATTTATTTCTTTTATATACGTTTTTATTCCAATGGCTCTTGTGGTTCTTCAGCCAGATTTTGGTTCAGCGCTGGCACTCTTTCTTATTTGGTTTGGGATGACACTTGTAGCAGGGCTTTCAAAAAAGCATTTACTTATTCTTATGAGTGTGGGGGTAGTAGGGTTTGTGTCGCTGTGGATGTTCTTTTTACAGCCGTATCAAAAGGCACGCATTACTACATTTTTACACCCAGTCGCTGATATCCAAGGAGCCGGATATAATGCACGTCAATCAATTATTGCAGTGGGTTCAGGAATGATGTTTGGAAAAGGAGTTGGTTTCGGGACACAATCAAGACTTTCATATTTACCAGAGTACGAGACTGATTTTATATTCGCAGCATTTGCAGAAGAATGGGGATTTATCGGAGCACTTATTTTTCTTATAGTATTTTTCTTACTACTGCTCCGTATCACTAAGATCACTTTACACGGGCAAAGTAATTTCGACATTTTGGTTGGAGCTGGAGTTCTTATATACTTCATAAGTCACATAGCAATTAATGTTGGAATGAATATTGGACTTTTGCCAGTGACAGGAAATGCCTTACCGCTTATGAGTTTTGGTGGGTCACATCTAATTGTCGAGTTTGCGTTTCTTGGTATTATTTCAAAAATTCGCAGTGAAGGAAGAGATGCCCATAGAGAAGACTTGCGAAATGAGTTTTTGGGACTTGAGTAAAAATATGATACTTGATGGAAGAAAAATAACAAAAGAGATTGAACAAAAACTTGAATCAATAGTCAAGCAGACAGGTGTAGAGCCATCACTTGCTATTTTTTATGTAGGAACACACAAGGCGATTGAACAATTTATAAAGATGAAAGTTCGATTCGGTGAAGCAGTTGGTGCGCAAGTCACTGTGTATCGTTTTCCGGAAGACGAAGATGAAAAAACTATTTTACACACCATAGAGAGAGCAAGAGAAAAACACGATGGTATGATTGTGCAGTTACCAGTGCCTTCACAACTTTCTTCTAAAGTTTTTATTGATGCAGTTCCAAAAGAAAAGGATGTTGATGTTTTGCGTACCGATACTTTTGAAGCGTTTACAAAAAACGAAACCTCATTTCTTCCAGGAGTTGTCGGTGCAATTGATGAACTTGCGAGAGGGTATGGTATATCATTTCAAGAGAAAAATATCGTAATAATAGGAAAAGGCAGACTTGTTGGTATTCCTGTTCTTGCCTGGCTTACAAGGCAAGGTGTTAATCCTGTAGTTCTTGATGCCACAAGCGATCTTTCAAAAGATTTACTTTCTGCAGATATTATTATCACTGGTATGGGTATGCCACACAAAATAAAAAAAGAAATGGTCAAAGAAGGAGTTATCATCTTTGATGCAGGAACTTCTGAAGAGGGAGGGGTGCTCTTGGGAGATGTCGATCCTAGTGTTGCGGACATTGCCAAGTTTTTTTCTCCAGTGCCGGGAGGTGTTGGGCCACTCACAGTTGCAACTTTGTTTCAAAACTTATTTAAAGCAAAAAAACTTATATGAACGAAAAACTTTTTGACTATTTTTTTGGCTTTGCATACAAGTACGAAATATTAGATGCACTTGTTGTTTTTCTTGGAGGTCCTATTTTTTATATTATTGTTCCTTTACTTATTTTCTTTTTCTTTGTTCTCATTAAAAAGAAAAAGAAAATGTACTGGTTCTCGCTCACATTTCTAATTGTCTTTGGTAGTTGGTTTGTTTCAAATATATTAAAGTCACTTTTTAAAATTCCCCGTCCCTTCGAAAGATTTTTAGATGTTGTTCCACTTTCATTTGCTGACGGATTTTCTTTTCCTTCTTCTCATGCTGCGGTTTTTTCTGCAATAGCAGTGCTTATGTACACATACGATAAAAAAACAGGAATCCTTTTTTGGATTTTGGCAATTTTAGTGAGTCTTTCACGTATCGTTCAAGGCGTTCACACACCAGTTGATATACTTTTCGGTATAGGGGTTGGTTCTCTCGTTGCTTACTTTTTTGTGCGCCTTTTTAGGAGAGCTTTGTAAAAGTTATTCGATATAACCTGAAAGGGTTGAAAAAGCCTGAAAAATTGGTAGTATAGCCAGAGTATGATGAAAAGAAGAATTACCGCACTTGTGATCGTTGTGATCGGGCTTTTGGCAGGCTTTTTTGTTTATGGCAGTCAAAATCACGAATATATCCTTTCCCAGAAAGTTCCTGGCTGGATGCAGAAGTATTCATTTAAACAAGGCCTTGATTTGAAGGGAGGGGTGCACCTTGTATATAGAGCTGACGTTACGAAAGTACCATCTTCTGAAGTAAAGGAGGCAATGGCAAATCTTCGTGATGTTATTGAAAGACGAATAAATATTTTCGGAGTTTCTGAGCCAGTTATTCAAGTGGAAAACGGAGGATTTACAAATTCTGGTGAAGAAAGATTAATTGTTGATTTACCAGGTGTTACGAATATTGATGAAGCAATAAAAACTATTGGTCAAACACCACTTCTCGAGTTTCGTGTAGAAAGCACTGAAACTCCAAACATTGATCTCTCACAGGCTGATCCTGATGGAGATGGAAACGTGAACTTAGATCTTGGTGCATTTCAAAATGCAATGTATACACCGACTGAACTCACCGGACGATTTTTACAGAGAGCAACATTAGAATTTAACCAACAAACACTTGAACCAGTTATAACACTACAGTTTAACGATGAAGGTGCGAAAATTTTTGAGCGTCTTACTACAGAAAATGTTGGTAAAACTCTCGCAATATTCTTAGATGGATATGCAATTTCAACTCCAACTGTGAATGAACCAATTTCAGGGGGGCAAGCGGTGATTAATGGTACATTTACTCCTCAAGAGGCAAAAACACTTGTAGGCAGATTAAATTCAGGTGCACTTCCCGTTCCTGTTGAACTTATCTCCACACAAACCATTGGCCCAACACTTGGCGCACAGGCAACTGAAGCAGGAGTAAAAGCAGGTATGATTGCATTCGCATTCATCGCGGTTTTCTTCTTGCTTTGGTATAGATTACCAGGGTTCATTGCAGTACTTGCACTTATTTTTTATACCGTTGTTTCACTTTTGCTCTATAAGCTGATCCCTGTGACACTTACTGCAGCAGGTATTGCCGGATTTATTATTTCGATCGGTATTGCAGTTGATGCAAATGTTCTTATTTTTGAAAGAATAAAAGAAGAAATGAAAAAAGGAAGTTCTGTGAAAGATGCAATCGAATCAGGATTTTCTCGGGCATGGGTTTCTATACGTGATGCAAACACCTCAACACTTATTACTGCTTTTATTCTCTTTTTCTTTAGTACGTCACTTATAAAAGGGTTCGCGCTCACACTTATAATCGGAGTACTTCTTTCTTTAGTTTCAGCAGTTTCTGTCACTCGAGTATTTCTTTTCTCTCTTGGATTTGCGAAGAATTCAAAAGTAGCAAGTTTCTTGTTTGGTTCAGGATTTACGTCGGCAAAAAATCAGTCAGTTAACTCATAAAATACTATGTGGATAATACGAAATAAAAAAATATTCCTTACTATCTCTGCAATTCTTGTCGGAGGGTCAATTGTTCTTATCGCTACCTTCGGATTAAAGAGAGGCATTGATTTCAAAGGAGGCTCGCTTCTTGAACTATCATTCTCTGAAAGACCAGCTCAAACACTTATTTCTGAAACACTTAAAGAGTTTGAGGTCGGCGCTACGATACAAGAAACAGGAGAGACTGGTGTTCTTATAAAAATGAGAACAATTTCTGAAGAAGAAAGAAAAAATATTACCGACACAATCCTCAAAACGTATGAAGGTGCTGAGGTTAAGAACTTTACATCTATTGGTCCATCTGTAGGAAAAGAACTTACCAGAAAAGCAATTATTTCAATCATCTTAGTTTGTCTCGCAATTGTTTTGTTCATTGCATATGCATTCCGTAAAGTTTCAAAACCAGTGTCTTCTTGGAAGTATGGACTTATTGCAATCACAACTCTTGTGCATGACATACTTATTCCGGCGGGACTTTTTGCGGTACTTGGGAAGGTGACAGGTGCAGAAGTTGACTCACTTTTTGTGGTTGCACTTCTTACAGTGCTTGGACTTTCAGTTTCAGATACGATTGTGGTGTTTGATCGAATCCGAGAGAATCTTCGCGAACGTAAAAAAGACCAGTCTTTTGAAGATGTAGTAGGGCAGAGTATTTCCCAGACATTTACTCGTTCAATCAATACATCCCTTACCGTTATCCTAGCTCTCTTAGCACTTTTTTTCTTTGGTCCTGAAACAACAAAGAATTTTGCCCTTGTTTTGATCACTGGAATGTTTTTTGGAACCTACTCTTCAATTTTCGTTGCATCACCACTTTTGACTCTCGTAGAGAAGTGGCAGAGCAAGAAATAGGAACTCAAAATATGCTATACTCTAAGTATGGCAACATACATTATTTTAGGCATTATCGCAGTCATGGTTATTTGGTTTATCGCTGCATACAACGGGTTTGTAACACTTAAAAACCGAGTACAAGAGGCTTGGGCAGATATTGAAGTTCAGTTGAAGCGTCGTTATGACCTCATCCCAAATCTTGTAAATACAGTAAAAGGCTATGCTACTCATGAGTCAGGTGCATTCGAAAAAGTAACTCAAGCACGATCGGCCGCAATGCAGGCAAAGACTATGGGCGATCATTCAAAATCAGAAGCTCTTCTTGGTGGTGCGCTTACAGGACTTTTTGGTATTGCAGAAGCGTATCCAGATCTTAAAGCAAATACAAATTTTCTTGAATTGCAACGCGAACTTTCTGATACGGAAAATAAAATTCAAGCAGCAAGACGTTTTTATAACACAAATGTTCGTGATATGAACACAAAGATTGAAGTTTTTCCATCAAACATTATTGCAAATATGTTTAAGTTTGGAAAAGTAGAATTCTTCGATATCCCTGATGACGGAGTAGAATCAAAACCAGTTGAAGTAAAGTTCTAATTATGGCAAACGTTGTTGATCCTAGAGATTTGCATCGAATATGTCTTACTGCAATTGTCTACAACGATGCAGGAAAGTATCTTATTACAAAAAGGAGCCCAGACCATCATACATTTCCAGGAAAATGGGAAGTACCTGGTGGCGGCGTTGAACTAAAAGATTATATCGATATCCCAAAGACGACAGATACTGCATGGTATAGAGTCTTGGAGAATTCCCTTAAGCGAGAAGTGAGAGAAGAAGTCAATCTTGAAATCGATCAAATTGAATACTTGCTTGATCTCACATTTATTCGACCTGATGGAATCCCTGTTCTTGTTCTTAGTTATTTTGCTCATACCCGTGGAGGCGAAGTTGTCCTTGAAGAAGGTGGAGCAACTGAGTATGCATGGGTAACTTTGGAAGAAGCAAAAGGGTATGATCTTATAGGCGGAATATTAGAGGAAATAGAAGAGGCGGATAAAATTATTAGATCAAGAAAAAATAAATAATATGGAAAATAATAAATATTGGTTTTTTGGTTCAAAATTAAATACAGTACTCCTCCTTGTGCTTATTATTCTTATGATTATTGCACTCAAATTTATGTGGGCGAATAAGGAGTATTACAAAGAATCAATTGGTCTTACGCCTCAAAACGCGAATACTTCTCAAAATTTCCAATTTATACAAACAAAAGATTTTTCTTTTACTACTCTTCCGGGGTTAATAGCAAGTCCAACCGATTTTGATGGATGCCCATGGTTTTTTGTTAGTGTTCCGAATGATGGACATATGACAAAAGGTGAAGTCGGTATTTATCCAATGGACTGTTATGATCTCACAAAAACAGGTGGGCAGAAAGAATACATACAAAAAGATGGTTATTATATAGTGCACCATTTTGATGACAGCATGACCGAAGGGGAAATAAAATTTTCAAGAAGTGTGTATCAAAAAATTATTGATACCTTTACATTAAATAAAAATTAATGGCATCTCTCTATACTGAACAATCAAAAAATGTTTCAAAGACCTGGCTTCTTGTCGGACTCTTTTTGGTATTTATTATAGGGATCGGCTATTTTCTTTCGTATCAGTACAACTCTCCGGGGATTTTATATGTAGCAATTATTTTCAGCATGGTTATGAACATAAGTGCATTTTGGTTTTCGGATAAAATTGCACTTTCTGTTTCGCATGCAAAAAAAGCTGATGAAAAGGAATTTCTTGAGCTACACAGAATCGTTGAAAATCTTTCAATTACTGCAGGGTTACCAAAACCAAAACTCTATATTATTAATGATCCAGCACCAAATGCATTTGCAACAGGCAGAAACAAAAATCATGCTGTTGTTGCTGTCACGACAGGACTACTGGCAATGCTTGATAGAAGCGAGCTTGAAGGAGTCATTGCGCACGAGCTCTCACATATTGGAAACAAGGATATACTTCTTCAAAGTGTCATTGTTGTTTTGGTTGGGTTTGTTTCAATCTTGGCTGATATGTTTACGCGCAGTTTACTTTTCGGGGGACGGGGTAATGGCAATGATGACAACGGCAAAGCAGGGAACATTATTGCGCTTATTGGTATAGTGTTTATTATTCTTTCTCCACTTTTTGCACAACTCATCCAGCTTGCCATTTCACGAAAAAGAGAGTTTCTTGCAGATGCATCAGGTGCCCTTTTAACGAGATATCCAGAAGGATTAGCCAACGCGCTTGCAAAAATTGGGAGCTATAAGCAACCCATGCGCTATGCATCTGATGCCACAGCACATCTTTTTATATCAAATCCCTTCGGTGGAAAGGTTTTTGGAAGTATCCATCGACTATTTATGACCCATCCTCCAGTTGAAGCTCGTGTAAGAGCCTTACTTGGGAAATAATTGGAGACTCCTATCTTTGTGGAGTATAATAGATCAATGATGAAATTTCTCTTGAGATGCTTGTTGGTCGTCTTTTTTTCTCTTATTTTTTCAACTGGACAGGCAAATGCTCAGTCCGTAGGAGATCAAACTCTCATCTCTGTAAATAGTTGGAATGCATACGTGCATCTACCAAGTGGGTATAGTGCAAATCCTACAACTTCATATCCAACAATTATTTTTATGCCTGGACTTGGAGAAGTTGGCACAAATGCAGCAAAACTTCTCGTTGCTGGTCCTTCAAAATTTATAGCTTCTGGTTGGAATGGGGTAGTGACTGTTGATGGTGCTTCTATAGAGCCAATCATTATTTCTTTACAACCGTCATCAGCATGGGCAGTTGAGTCCGCAGTTAATACAAGAATTCAAACCCTTAAATCTATGTATAGGATAGATCCAAATAGATTGTATCTCACTGGTCTTTCAATGGGAGGATGGGAGTCATTAACATTCGTTACTGCAGATCCCTATGACTCAACAGCACCATATGGTCCTTTTACGTATGCGTCACAAGTAGCAGCGGTTGTTGGAGTCCAGTCAGTAAAACCCGAAGATAATACACCATATCCAGACCTCTTTGATAATTTTGCTCGTATTGGTGGAAAACTTCTTGCATTTGAACAAGTAAATGATGGGAGAGATACACAAACATATGTAAACAGAATGAACTCTGTAGTGTCTGGATCTGCAATTTTTAAATCAACTTCTTTTGGAGGAGGAGGGCATTGCTGCTGGGACGAATTCTATGATCCAGTAAAAACCTTTTCTGGACTTAATGGAAGAACCGAATCTATTTATCAATGGATGCTTCGTCAATCGTTAGGTGGCTCAACTCCACCACCCCCTTCTAATATTTCCCCAACAGCAAATGCAGGTACTGACCAGACTATCACTCTTCCAACCTCGTCAATCACACTTGTTGGAACGGGAACCGATCCGGATGGAACAATTACAAGTTTTTCTTGGACCAAGCTCTCAGGAGGATCAGCAACTATTACTTCACCATCTGCAAGTACAACAACTGTTACCGGATTAACTCAAGGTACATATACATTTCGTCTCACTGTTACCGATAATGGTGGGCTGACGGCGGCAGATGATGTATTTGTAACAGTAAACGCTGGTGCAACAAATACTCCACCAACAGTACATGCGGGTATAGACCAAACAATCACCCTCCCAACAAACTCCGTAACTCTTTCTGCGACAGCAACAGATGCTGAAGGTAATTCTATGACGTATCTCTGGACTAAGATTTCTGGCAATGGTGGTGTTATTAATAATCCAAACTCGCTTTCAACTTCTGTCACTGGCCTGACTGCGGGTGCGTATACTTTTTGGTTTACAGCGACCGATAGTCTTGGAGCTTCAAATGCCGATCAAATTGTTATCACTGTAAATCCAAGTACGACACCTCCTCCAACAGGAAATCCAAAAACATATCTTATTGACTTTGGTAGCCAATATACAACTACAACAATATCAGGATGGAATAATATTACTTCATCATCAATTGGCACGAGTAGTGCACTGAAAGATTCTACAAACGCAGCAACAACTGCGACACTCAGTATTGTTGATGGATTTCATAGTGGTGCCAATACTTCAGGAACAACTATGAATGCAATTTTTCCAGCAACCGCAACACAAGATTCATTCTTTTTAGGTAATTACAACAATGTTCTTGATGGTTCTGCACTCATCCGGATTACCGGGTTGTCTTCAATGCAACATACTTTTACCTTTTTTGCATCTCGATTAGGTAGTGATGGGGTAAATAGAACAACACAATATAGCATTAATGGACAATCTGTTTCTCTTAATGCAACCGACAATGTGAACGCATATGTAGAGCTACCAAATATTTCTGTTTCAGGAAACGTTGATATTTCGATTACACAAACTGGTACATGGGGATACCTTGGAGTATTGAAAATTGCAGAGCAAACTGGTCAGACAACACAGGATACACAAGCACCATCAACGCCAAGTAATCTTTCTGGTATTGCGGTATCATCCTCACAAATTAATTTATCTTGGACTGCTTCGACCGACAATGTTTCAGTCGCTGGTTACAAAATATATAGAAATGGTGTACAAGTTGGAACAAGCATCGTCCCTTCTTATAGTGTGATTGGATTAACTGCAGGTACAAATTATACATTTGCGGTAAGTGCATATGATTTGGCAAACAATAACTCTGCCCAATCATCAACAATCTCTGTTGCTACTCAATCTTCTTCTAATATTTCCCCAACAGCAAATGCAGGTACTGACCAGACTATCACTCTTCCAACCTCGTCAATCACACTTGTTGGAACGGGAACCGATCCGGATGGAACAATTACAAGTTTTTCTTGGACCAAGCTCTCAGGAGGATCAGCAACTATTACTTCACCATCTGCAAGTACAACAACTGTTACCGGATTAACTCAAGGTACATATACATTTCGTCTCACTGTTACCGATAATGGTGGGCTGACGGCGGCAGATGATGTTAACATTGTGGTAAACACACAAACAACAGGAGGAGGTAAAACAGTCATTCTTAACGTAACGGCAACCGGAGAAATTTATAAGCCAGATATGTCTTCGTTAAATATTCAACCGTGTGATACGATTGCAATTCCTGCAGGTAATTATATAAATGGTATCTCGATAGGTTCTACTGTTGGCTTTTCAGGTTCAGCGAATTGTCCTGTAACTATTATAAATAGCGGAGGCAAAGTTCAAGCAAAATATTTTCGCATATATAATTCACAGTATTTTAAAATGACAGGCTCAGGGTCTGCTGATCAATACGGATTTTTAATTTCTGGTGATACTGGTGCAACGGGGCTTGCCATCGGAAGACAAACAAGTGATTACGAAGTTGAAAGAGTAGAATCTAGTAATAATAGCACTGCTTTTATTTTCAAAGTAAATCCAGTTGCAGGTGATCCAATTACTCAATATCCTAATTGGATTATAAAAAATGTAAAAATACATGATAACTATATTCATGATATTTCTGGTGAGGGAATGTATATAGGTCACACTGATATTTCTGGAACTTCATACTCAGGCGGACTTGTTCCCGTGCAGATGCAAAATGTAAAAATTTACAATAATCGTGTAGAAAATACAGATTGGGATGGAATCCAACTTTCTGATGCACGTCAAGGAGCTGAACTTTATAATAATACAGTTACAAATTACGGAAGAATTAATCTCGGTTCACAACAAAGCGGTATCATTCTTGGAGGCAATACTACAGGAAGTGTTTATAACAATACAGTGAAGACTGGTACAGGCTCAGGAATTTCTGTCTTTGGCTATGGCGATGTTTCAGTTACTAATAATGTTTTAGAAAATACTGGGACGGGTACCAGACAAGATTCGATGTATCTTAATGACAACAAAGTAACTCTTCAAACAAATCCAGGACTCCGTGTTTCGGTATCGGGGAATGTCATTAAGAATCCAAATACACAAGCGACTGCAATAAAAAATGCAAATTACAATGGTACTTCACTTCCAGGCGCAATAACGAACAATACAATTTGTGATGGAAGTGGCAGATCTTTATCACAACTTATTACAAGTGGTGTAGGGGATACAATTTCTGGAAATATTTTGAGTGCAACTGGGTGTACGACTACTCCTCCCCCTACCGACACCATCCCACCAACCACCTCCCTCACATCTCCAA
>CAZDDY010000009.1:0-17092 GCA_964504455.1 uncultured Candidatus Saccharibacteria bacterium
TTCAAGTTCAAAGAGAGTTTCTTTCGGAATTTTGTTTTTTGACATATGTGTAGCTTCCTCTTTTGCATATGTGACTAGTTTAATATTCTTAAGTGCATCCATTCCCAAATCAGTAAGGCCCCATTGTTTGCTTCCTGAAAGAGCCCCTGCTCCTCGTGTAAGTAAATCTCGCTCAGCTAACTCGAAACCATTTTTTGCATTTACAAAAACTTTCAATCGATCAATCGATTTTTCATCTTTGCTATCTGAAAAAACAAAACAGTACGCTTGGTGTGTACTCCGAAGCACCCTTCCACGAAGTTGGTGAAGTTGCGATAATCCAAATCTCTCTGCTCCCTCGATTATAATGACAGTTGCATTCGGTACATTGACTCCTACCTCAACTACGGAGGTGGCAACTAGTATGTGTATACGATTTTCGACGAAGAGTCGCATAGTTTCCTCTTTTTTCTCTTTTGTCATTTTTGAGTGCAAAATTCCGATCTCGTATTCTGGAAATACCTCTTTCTTGAGTCTCATTTTTTCAGCAACGACAGATTTTGCAAGTAGTGCTTTTTCATCATCTTCATCAGGAGCATCTATTCGAGGACAAATTACATATACTTGTCGTCCGGCTTCTATGTGTAAACGCACATCCTCATATATTTTTTCTCGGTCCTTTGGCAAAACTATTTTTGTAATAATTGGTTTTCTTCCTTTGGGCATTTCATCTAAAACAGTTAAATCTAAGTCTCCGTATATAGATAATGCGAGAGTTCGGGGAATAGGGGTGGCAGTCATAGAAAGAAAATGAGGAGAAAATCCTTCTTTTTCAGCAAGTGCTTGACGTTGTTTCGTGCCAAATCTATGTTGTTCATCAACAATTGCAAGCGCTAAGTGTTTGAATATAACGCTCTTTTGTATAAGCGTATGTGTTCCAACAAGGATTGGAATTTCACCATTTTCAACCCATTTTAAAAGCTGTGCTTTGGAAATTGTTGTCCAAGTTTCACCGCGAACCTTTGAAGGGAACTTTCTACATGTTTTTCCTGTTATAAGACCGATTGCTATCGAGCTTCCTGCAAAGTAAGAAATAAAATTTTCAAATTGTTGCGTTGCAAGTATTTCTGTTGGAGCCATATAGGCAACTTGAAGATTTCCAAAATCTTTTTTCTCCGGCCTATTCGTTATGGTCATAAAACTTGCAGCTGCAGCAATTGCTGTTTTGCCACTTCCAACATCTCCTTCAATAAGGCGGGACATAGGATGTGGTTTTAGGATATCTTTCCTTACTTCACTAATAGCTAATTTTTGTCCTTTTGTGAGCGTATATGGAAATGCGTCTATAAATCGCTCTAAAGCTTTCGTATCGACTGAAATTTGATACGCTGGAAGCCTTCCAATATCTTGTCGAAGTAAAAGACGTTTCAAATTTAGTAAAAATATTTCATCAAAGGCAAAACGTTTCCGAGCTTTTTCAGCATCATCTTTCTTCTTTGGTATATGTATAAAAATCAATGCATTTTGCAACTCAGGAAGCGAATATTTTTTTAGGATATCTTTTGGCACATAATCAAGTATTTCTTTAAAATGAGAAGATCCTAGAATTTTGTGTATCGTGTGATAAATAAATTTTGAGGACACTCCTTTTGTTTCTCTGTAAATAGGAAAGAAGAGATTTTCTTTGTCATATGTTTTTTCAAATAAACTGTTGTGTGTATCAATGGGAAGTGTTGCAACTTTTTCAAACTCAGGATTAGCAATATAGATACCATTTTCTCCTTGACTTAACTTACCAGTGAGCGAAACTGAGTCACCAATAGAAAGCATTTTACTTACATATTGTTGGTTAAACCAAATTGCTTTTATGTGTTTTCCTGTATGTTCCAAAATTGTAGCTTCAGCACGAGCACCTTTCTTTCTAAAATTTTTTTTAATTTGTATTTTTTCAATAACACCAAAAATTGTTGCCACCTCGCCAACCTTCATGTTTTGGATGGTTTCTCTCAGAGAAATGTGAGCATGTCGGACTGGAAAATAAAAAAGAAGGTCTCGTAGTGTATGAAGCCCCAAACGTTTCAACCCTTTTGACTGTATATCAGTTAGTCGTTTAAATTCTCCGATCGGCGAATCTATATGCATACAGGTATTGTATAATCCTTGTCTCAGATTAGCCATGCACATTAGGTATATATTTTTTTGTATTAGACGGGTATACTTACAAACAGTATGAATATACAGCGATTTTCTGCACTCCTTTTTTGTCTGGCGATCATCTTTTTTTCAGTCTGGTATGTATTTTTTGAGGACAAAAAAGTAACAAGCGAGCCTTTTTCACAAACCCCTGTTTTTAACAAAGAAATAATTTTAGGTGAACAAAGTATATATGTTGCAATCTCTGACACTGCTTTAACTCGAGCTCAGGGACTTTCAAATACTGCACCCCTTAAAGAAAATCAGGGCATGCTTTTTGTTTTTAATGAGCCAGATCACTATTCTTTTTGGATGAAAGAAATGAAATATCCAATAGATATTATATGGTTTGGAGAGAATAAGAAGATTGTGTACATGAAAGAAAATGTTGATCCAAATACCTATCCTAGAGGTTTTACACCAGATGATGTCGCGCTCTATGTACTTGAAGTTCCTGCAGGTTTCATAGAAGCACACAAAATTTCTCTCGGAATGTCTTTTTACTTTAAATAAAAAACACCCCAGAGGTCGGGGTGTTTTTTAGAGGGCTTAGTGGGCTATAACAGGATGATGTCCGTGTGTTTCTTCAAGTCTCTTTTTTCTGAAAAATCTAGCAAAGTAAATGACGGCACAAAGAATGATAGAGAGTATGAGCCACCCGAAAAGTGTTGTTGGGAAAAATCCTGATCCACCGGCAAATCCTGCAAGATTTGAATTCCTATCGTTACAACCTTGGTCGTTTTGAAATGCATAGGAAACTACCATATCTTGCGCACCATCTATTTTCGTAGATACCATTTCTGCTCGAGCAACTGAAGTTATTTCATTTTTTACTACCGAGCCAGTCACGATAAATTGACCACTTTGATTTACTTGGAGGGTTCCAAGAAACGCAGTCACACTATGATCATACGCTGAGTAATTACCCATACTCGTTTGTTTGAATACAACTTCATCAGGGAGATACATTCGCACCGCAACATTTGAAAGTGTGCCTTTTGTAATATTCTTAAATAATACAAGGTATTCAATTTCATCTTTAGTACAAAGACTTCCAGATGATGATCCCAGCGCTAATCCTTTTGTATTGAGCGCGACAGTAAGATCATTTGTTGTTGATACTTTTTCTTGAGAATCAAATGTTTTTTTGTTTCCAAATAGGTTACCAAAGATTGATTCATTTCCTGCGTTTTGACTTGTATTTGATGTCGGAGAAGTGGTATTTGTATTTGAAATTATTGCAGCTCCATTGTTTCCATAAATGGTAGGTAATCCAGGCGAAGTAAATGTGCCACTATAGTCAATTTTTGGAACAGGTGCAGAATATGGAGCTTCATTACTTGAGCTATATGTCATTGGCATTGCAAAAGTACCACCTACCGGGTTTCCATAGATTTGTGGGCCAGTTTGGGTAGGAGACCCTGGGATACATGGTCCATCACACGCAAGTACCACATTTCCAGTAAAAATACTAAAAGATATAAGGGTTATTGCGAAAAGTATTCCTTTTTCCTTTCTATTCATCATATGTCTATATTATAGCATATTGATGTATTTTGTCAAGCTTCTCTTGATAAAGAAAAACGGCACCTTCTGTGCCGTTCGTATGTATAGTGTCATGTATTTTGATCTTCAAAATCATCGTCATCATCGTCTTCTTCTCTAAAATACTCACCTTGGTTTTTTTTGTATTGTTTTAACCACTCAGTTGCTTTTTCATCATCTAAACATTCAATAATCTCAAAAAGAGGGTCATCCTTCTTTCTCCAGTAAGAGTATGTTGGATCATCAAAAACTTTAATGAAGAAACAGAAGTCAGTTATAACCACAATTAAAATCAAGGTTATATTTGATTTCTCTTCTTCTTTTACAAGATAGTAACAATCTTTTTCAAGGAGGTTGTAACTATACACGGTATTTCTTTTTAATGAGAGGGCTGTCACCAGTAAGTGTACCATACCCTGGAAATTTTTAAATAGTATGGTATAATAATACTGTTCTTGGCCAGATATATGCGCTCCAAAGTATATTGGAGTGAGGAAAGTCCGAACACACAGCTACTTAGGTAGCATTCGTAGCAGGTAACACCTGTCTAAGGCAACTTACGAGGTGCGAGCAGAAACGCCAATGCCGAAAGGCTAGGGTCCCAGTCTCTGATTGGAATAGATATACAGTAATGTATGTATGAAACGGCTAAACCCTTACGTGTGTGCAAGGCCGTGCTTTGATCTTGATCAAAGAGTGCCGCTTGAGTCTTTGCGCGAGTAATGACCTAGATACATATATATCAATCATTTTTAGTGAGAACAGAATTCGGCTTATAGGCCAAGAACATAAAAGATGCGCATTCATTGCGCATTTTTTATTTGCGTGTTTTACTTTAGCTGACTTTTACCTTCTAAAAACAAAATAATGGGGTCATATCCTGAAATCAAGAAAGAAATTGAGACAGGAATATATCCTGATCTCATTGTTGAAAAATTGAAGCAATTGAAAAGCAGAAGGAGATTTATGAAAGGATATATAATCTCTCTTTGTGTGTCTATTGTAACAGTATCAGCTTCACTTATTTTTAGCGAAGCAATAGATTCAATACCTTTTTTTGCAAAAATAAAATCGTGGTTACAAGGTGCTATTGCTCTTAAGGCCACAGTGACTATTGGCACACTGACTATTCTTCTCTTACGTTCATTAATGAGATACCGAAAGATTTTGAATGAACTAAAAAGTTATATTAGTGCAACCAAGACACAGTAGATTGACATTCTCAAATAAAAATAGTAACTTAGAAGAGTCTGGTATACACCAGACTTTTATATTGAATTGCGCTACTCCATTTCTCTCTTTTTGACTCTCAGTTTTTCTGGGAATTAAAAAGAAAAAAATGTGATAGTAGTGCGCTTATAGACTATACATGGCAAAGACATCAACATTTGTTCGGTCACAAAAAAAGCCGAAATTTAAATCACGGGCGAAAAACCGTTGTTTTCGATGTGGAAGAGGTCATGGATTTATGAGAGATTTTGGTATTTGCAGAATTTGTTTTAGAGAACTTGCAAATGAAGGTATGATTCCTGGTGTACGTAAATCAAGCTGGTAAATATATATGGATCCAATCGCAAACATGATAAATATGATGAAGAATGCATCAAATCGTCAGCTCGAGACGGTTGTTGTTCCTTTTTCAAATATTAAATTTGCTATAGCAGAATGTTTAAAAAATGCCGGTTTTATTAGTGCAGTAGAAAAGAAAACAAAAAAAGGATTCCCTGTACTTGAAATTGATCTTGTTTATGATGAAGCAGGAAAGGGTAAGATATCAGGAGTTGAACGTGTTTCAAAACCATCACGAAGAATGTACCTTGGATCTGATGAAATAAAACCTGTTATGAATGGCAAGGGTCTGTCAGTTCTTTCGACACCAAAAGGTATTTTAACTGGCACTGATGCTCGGAAAGAACACGTCGGAGGAGAAATATTATTTACAATTTGGTAGTTCTAATATGTCACGAGTAGGAAAACAACAACTTGAGATTCCCGCAAAAACAACCGTAAGTCTATCTGACGGCATGGTTTTTGTAGAGGGACCAAAAGGAAAACTATCAAAAGAAGTATTACCTCTTATTGAAATAAAGATTGCAGATAATATAGTTTCATTTGAACCAAAAAAAAGTGACCCTTTTGCGAAGGCTCTTTGGGGAACATACGCGTCTCATGTAAAGAATATGATCTTAGGAGTAACGGAAGGATATACAAAGAAGCTTATTCTTGAAGGGGTCGGATTCAAATCCGAGGTAAAAGGAAAAAATCTAGAGCTCGCTCTTGGTTTTTCACACCCTGTCATTGTTCCAATACCAGAAGGACTTACAGTTACTGCAGAAAAAAATAATATTACTGTTTCGGGTATAGATAAAGAACTTGTTGGACAGTTTACAGCAAAAGTACGATCTCTAAAAAAACCTGAACCATATAAAGGAAAAGGTTTTAGGTACGAGGGAGAGGTCATTCGTCGAAAACAAGGTAAGAAAGCAGCATAGTATATGGCGAAAGGAACATCAAAAAATGAAAAACGTATTCGATTGAAGGCAAAGATTCGCACTCGAGTGATTGGGACAGAAGATCGTCCACGTCTGTCTGTGTATCGTTCAAACAACAATATTTACGCACAACTTATCGACGATGCAAAACAGGTAACCATCGCAAGCGCTTCTGATATTAAAGAAAAGAAAGGTACAAAAATAGAGCGAGCCGAGATGGTAGGAGAAGCAATTGCAAAAGTGGCTAAGGCAAAAGGTATTTCAAAAGTAATATTTGATCGAAATGGATTTAAATATGCTGGCCGAATTAAACTTGTTGCAGATAGTGCACGAAAAGGAGGACTAGAGTTTTAATAAAATATATGTCAGATCAAACAACACCAACAACAGAACAAGTAATACCAAAAAAGCCGTCAGCAGGACGTGGTGGTAAAATGGGCGGGCAACGTTCTTCAGGAAATGGTAAAGGAGGAGGACAGGGAAGACGAGGCGGAGGCAATCGTCCGAATTTTGAGCGTGCAAAACCAGAATTTGAACAACGAATCATAGGTATCAGGCGAGTAACTCGTGTGGTCGCCGGTGGAAGACGAATGTCATTTGCTGTTTCTATCGTTATTGGAGACAAAAAGGGGACAGTTGGTCTTGGCACAGGAAAGGCAGGAGATACAGCACTTGCAATAACAAAAGCACTTCGAAGTGCACGAAAGAACCTTTTGAAACTTCACCTCACAAAAGAATTGTCACTTCCTTCTAGTGTTTCTGCAAAATATGGAAGCGCGCGAGTGATGATTATGCCAAACAAAGGAAAAGGGCTTGTTGCTGGATCTGCTGCCCGAGATATTTTAAATCTTGCAGGTGTAAAGAATGTAACATCTAAGTATCACTCCGGAACGAAAAATAAGTTAAACAACGCACGTGCTGCAATGCTTGCACTTATGCAAGTCGCAACAAAGACTTCAAAGGTAGTGAGAGAAGAAGAATAGAGTTAGAATATGCAAATCCATAACGTTACATCAAAAACAAAATCAAAGAAAAAGAAAATCGTTGGCCGTGGTGGTAAACGAGGAAAGACAGCTGGTCGTGGTACTAAAGGACAAAATGCTCGAGCGGGAAATAAGAAGCGTCCTGAGATGAGAGACATTTTAAAAAAGCTTCCGAAGCAACGTGGATATAAGTTTAAGAGCGTTCGCTTGCAACCTTCTTCTGTAACACTTCTACAAATTGATAAGATTTTTACCAGTGGTGAAACCGTAAACCCAAAAGTACTTGCTGAAAAAGGCGTGCGTGTTCATACAGGCACAACCATTGGACGAGTAAAGATTTTGGGAACCGGAGAACTTACTAAGCCACTTACCTTTTCTCAGGTTATAATAACTAAGTCAGCAAAGGATAAGATAGAAAAGGCTGGCGGTACTATTGCATAAGCAATAAAAAATGGATAAAACTTGGAAAAAAATAAAAATGTTTTTCAGTGACAGGCAACTTAGAAATAGGTTTCTTTTCGTACTTGGTATGTTTGTGGTATTTCGTCTCCTAGCGACTATTGTTATTCCAGGCGTAGATGAAATTCAGCTTCAACGTTTTCTTCAATCAAATAGCTTTTTCGGACTTCTTAATGTTTTCTCTGGCGGAGGCTTAGCACAACTTTCAATGGTTATGCTTGGAGTTGGTCCGTATATTACAGCATCGATCATCATGCAACTTTTGACCGTTATGTTTCCAAATCTAAAAGCTATGTACCAAGATGAAGGAGAAATTGGGCGAAGGAAGTTCAGTATGTACACGAGATATCTTGCAGTACCGATGGCATACCTTTCTGGTTTTGGACTTATGGTGTTGCTTGAACAACAAGGCGTACTTTCTGCTGTATCAATGTTTGAAAAATTTGCAGCACTTTCGGTTATCGTCGCAGGGTCAATGTTGCTTCTTTGGATTGGTGAACTGATCTCAGAATTCGGGCTTGGTAATGGCGTATCACTAATCATTTTTGCAGGTATAGCTGCAGCTATTCCGACACAGGTAAGTCAGTTTTTGTTTGTATATGATCCATCACAACTTCCAACAGTTCTTCTTTTCGGGGGAGTAGGTCTTTTAATGATTGCTCTTGTTGTATTTATTACGGAAGCAGAACGCCCTATCCCTGTCACATATGCTCGATTTTTACAAAATGGGCAGACCAGAGGTGGTGGCACAAGCTATATTCCAATTCGTATAAACCAAGCAGGTGTTATGCCAATTATTTTTGCACTCTCAATTCTTCTTTTTCCTCAATTTATTGGAAATTTTCTTAAATCATCAGCAAATGCAACCATAGCTTCAATCGGAACAAAAATGTCACTCTTTACTCAGGGGAGTGTGTTGTACATGATTTTGTATTTTGTACTTGTTTTTGTATTTACGTATTTTTATACAGCAGTTACATTTGATCCAAAGAAAATGGCTTCAAATCTCCAAAAAAATAGTGCATTTATCCCAGGCATTCGTCCAGGGGAAGCAACGGAGGGCTATGTTGGGAAAATAGTAGCAAGAATTACATTTATTGGAGGGCTTTTCTTGGCAGTGGTAGCAATCATTCCACTTCTTATACAGCAATTTTCAGGCATTACTACAATTGCTATTGGAGGAACAGCACTTTTGATCGTTGTCTCAGTGATCGTAGATTTACTTAAGAAAGCCGACGCACAATTATCAATGAAGGAATATTAAAATCCCCCGAGAAGTCGGGGTATTTTTTTGTGTTATAGTAAAAGAGGATGATAGATAAACCACTTATAATATTTTTTATCGGTCGCTCAGGTTCCGGAAAGGGGACACAATACCAACTGCTCAAAGAGTATCTTTCCACGATCGACAAGAGAGAGATATTCGCTTTTGAAATGGGTAAAGCATATAGGGATTTTTTGGCAATTGAAAATAATCTGGGTGCAGCGATTGGTAAACACTTATACGATACAGGTCGGCTCATGCCGAACTTTATAACAAGTTCATTTTTTGTTACGCATATTTTACTTGAGTTAAAAAAAGATCAACATCTTTTTATTGATGGCTATCCGAGATCTATTCCTCAACTGGAAGAGCTAAATAAGTTGATCGAATACTATGGTTTTGAAAAGAGCATAGTACTTGATATAGATGTTCCTGAAGAAGAAGTCAAGGCGCGCATGTTGTTGCGTGGGCGTCGAGATGATACAGTAGCTGCTATCGAAAACAGGTTCGCATACTATCGTACTGATATATTGCCAGTAATTGAAATATTAAAGAACGATGCCCATTATCAATATATTAAAATTGACGGAATGCCAACCCCAGAAGAAATTCACGAGGATATAAAAAAGAAGCTTGGTATTTAATATATGGATAAAACAAAACGCATCATTATATCCTTGGGAGGGTCACTCATAGTGGGAGATGAGGTGCGAGTGGCATTTTTAAAATCATTTAGAGATTTTATTGTTAAAAAAATTGATGAAGGTTTTACCTTCGGGCTTTTTGTTGGTGGCGGAAGAACTGCGAGAAATTATGTCTCAAGTCTTTCAGAGCTTAGAAATGTTTCAAATGATGAAAAAGACTGGCTTGGCATCTATGCAACACGATTAAATGCGCAACTAGTAAAAACAATGTTCGGAGAGCTTGCCTATGAGGAAATAATTACTGACCCAACGGTTGTTCCAATAACAGATAAGCCTATTATTGTCGGAGCGGGGTGGAAACCAGGTTGGAGTACGGATTATCCTCCAGTAGAGTTTGCGGTTCAAAATCAGATAGCAGAAGTTATTAATCTTTCAAATATAGATTATGTCTATTCTGATGATCCGAAAGTAAATCCAGAAGCAGTAAAACTTGAAGATATCTCTTGGGAAGAATATTGGAAAATTATTCCAGAAACATGGACTCCAGGGATGCATGCACCATTTGATCCTATCGCTTCAAAAAAAGCTGGGGAAAATGACATCACAGTATCTGCCATAAATGGAGAAAAGCTCGAGGAGCTTGATAAGTGTTTACGCGGCGAAAGTTTCCTAGGCACAAAAATGCATCCATAAAATATCTCATGGTGACTTTAAAGACAAAAAAAGAAATAGAAATTCTTAGAGAAGGAGGCAAGCGTTTGGCAAAAATTTTAAAGATCATTTCAAAAGAAGTAAAACCGGGTGTTTCGGCACTTTTCCTTGATGAGTACGCAGAGAAATTAATCAAAAAGGGAGGAGATATTCCTGCATTTAAACACTTTAAGCCCGATTTACACTCAAGACCTTTTCCGCATAGTCTTTGTGTTTCTGTAAATGGAGAAGTCGTGCACGGAATGGCAAAAAAAGAAAAGATTTTGAAAGAAGGAGATATAGTCTCACTTGATCTTGGGCTCGTACATAAAAATCTTTTTACTGATCATGCAATTACTGTTCCTGTTGGTGTAATCTCAAAAGAAAAACAGAAACTTATTGATATTACAAGAGAGGCAATGATGGAAGGAATTAAAGTTGCAAAAGCAGGAAACAGGGTAGGTGATATAGGATATACAATAGAGAGTTTTGTGAAACCACATGGCTATGGAATAGTGCAAGAACTTGCTGGGCATGGGGTAGGATACACGGTACATGAAGATCCGTATATCCCAAATTATGGAAGGAAAGGATCAGGGATTGTCTTACGAGAAGGCATGGTTGTTGCTATTGAACCTATGTTTACTCTCGGCAAAAGAGCAATACGGGTGCTTTCTGATGGATATACTGTTGTGACAAAAGATGGTAAACCAGCAGCTCATTTTGAGCATACAATTGTAGTTACAAAGAAAGGAGGAGTGGTTTTAACCAAGATTTGACAAAAAACCCTTATTTGCTAGTATGTTCGTAGCTCTCACAAGAGCTCTTTTATTTAGGACTTTAATGGTAAAAACACACTGTTTTTATTCATAAGCCACTGGGACGAATTCCACGTGGAATAAAGGAGTCAAAAAATAACTGCTTGCATAAGAATAATTCTTAATCACAAGAAGATATTTAATTCATGTCACGATCACTAAAAAAAGGCCCATATGTAGATGAGCGTTTGCTCAAGAAGATTGAAGGAAAAGATCCGCTTAAAACTGCGGCTATTAAAACATGGGCTCGCCGAAGTCAGATTTCTCCAGAGATGATCGGGTTCACTTTTGGTGTACACAATGGACGACAACATCTTGAAGTATTAGTTACTGAAGATATGGTAGGGCACCGGTTGGGAGAATTTTCTCCAACACGTAAATTCAACAGACATGGAGGTAAAATGCAAAAAGAAATTGATGCTAAGAAGAAAGAAGCTGAAATCTCCGCTGCAAAAGCTGCCAAAGCAACAACAGAGAGTGCAGGAGCTAAGAAATAATTATGAAAGCAACACTACCAAATTATCGACAAGCACCAAGAAAAGTCAGACTAGTTACTGACCTTATTAAAGGTAAAAAAGTAGTTGATGCAGATACCGAGCTATCTTTTTTGGTTAAGCGTGCAGCAGAGCCAATTCAGAAACTTTTAAAGAGTGCAATTGCGAATGCAGAGAAACAAGGCTTAAACAAAGAAGATTTGTATATTAAAAGTGTCACAGTAAACAAAGGCACAGTTTTAAAACGCTATATGCCACGAGCCTTTGGAAGAGCCTCACAGATTTTAAAGCGTTCAAGTCATTTAGAAATTGAGCTTGCAGTAAAAGAAGAAAAAGAGTCAAAGAAAAAGAAAGTATCAAAGAGTAAGAAATAATATGTCAAAAATAGTACATCCATATGCACATCGTCTCGTCATACTTCGTGATTGGAAATCACGTTGGTTTGCGCAAGACAAAAAATATACTGAACTTTTGAAAGTTGATACTCTTTTGCGTGAATATCTTGAAAAAAAGCTTCGTGGTTTTTATGTTTCTTCAATTGAAATTGAAAGAAGCCAAAAAGCTACTCGTATCGTTCTTCGTACTTCTCGCCCAGGAATGCTTATTGGGCGAAACGGTGAGGGAACACTCAAGCTGAAGAATGATGTTCTAAAATTTCTTAAGAAACACGGTGTTAAAATAACTGATGATGTAAAACTTGATGTTATTGAAGTCACAAATCCTGATGCAGATGCACGAATCGTTGCATTCTCAATAGCTGAAGCTCTTGAGAAACGTATGACATACCGAAGAGTTATGAAACAAACTGTTGAAAAAATCATGGGTGTCCGAGGAGTGGAAGGAGTGAGAATAGTTATTGGTGGACGACTAGGTGGTGCTGAAATTGCAACTTATGAAGAATTAAAAAGAGGATCCATTCCACTTCAGACATTTCGCGCAGATATAGATTTCGCTCGAGAAAGAGCACACCTACCATACGGAGATCTAGGTATAAAGGTTTGGATTAATCGAGGAGAAATTTTCGAAAAGAAAGGATAAGAGTTTAATATGTTAATTCCAAAGAAAGTAAAACATAGAAAATGGCAAACAGGCCGAAAGAACAAGGAGAAATACTCTCGGGCTGATACTCGTGGAACGACACTTTCATTTGGTTCTTTTGGGTTGAAAGCTGAAACACAGTCACGTATGACATCAAACCAGATTGAGTCTGCTCGAAAGGCGCTCTCACGACAACTTACAAAAGTTGGACGTGTCTGGATTAGAATTTTTCCAGATAGACCTGTTACTCAAAAGGCAGAACAAGTAGGTATGGGAAAAGGAAAAGGCGATCCAAAAGGGTACTGTTTCGAAGTATTACCTGGAAGAATTATTTTTGAAGTAGATGGTGTTGATGAAAAAGTTGCGAAGGAAGCACTTCGAAAGGCTGGCACAAAACTTCCAGTTAAAACTCGTATTATTAGTAGAGTATAGAAGATATGGCAAAGATGAAAGAATATACAACTGAAGAAATGAATGCAAAACTTCTAGAAGCTCGCGAAATTGTACGTAAATTTAAGGCGTCTTTTCCAGGATCAAGCGAGAGAAACCTTAAAGAATACAGAGAAGCAAAGAAAACAGTCGCACAGCTTCTTACTAAAATGAATCAAAAATAATTTATGACAAGCAAGAAGGAAACAAAAGGAAAAGTGCTTCGAGGTGTTGTTGTCTCTGATAAGATGGATAAGACCATTGTGGTAAAAGTTGATCGCTATGTGAAGCATCCAAAATATCAAAAATACTATACTGTTTCAAAGAAGTACAAAGCGCACGACGAGACAAATGAGAAAAAAATTGGAGATAAGGTAGAAATTGTGGAAACAAAACCAATTTCAAAGGACAAGACATTTAGAGTTAAGTAACATGATACAACCACGATCAATTGTAAAAATTACAGATAATGCGGGAGGCAAAGTTGGCCAAGTATTTAAGGTGCTTGGTGGTTCAAAGCGTCGCTATGCACAAATAGGGGATTTGGTGGTTATTTCAGTCCGTGTTGCTGAACCAAGAAAAGCAGTAAAAAAGAAGGATGTTCATCAAGCAGTTGTTGTTAGACAGAGAAATGCATTTCGAAGAAAGGATGGATCATATATTCGTTTTGATGACAATGCAGTTGTTATTTTGGAAAAAGGAAAACAAGAACCAAAAGGTGGACGTATTTTTGGTCCAATTCCACGAGAACTTGCAGAAAAAGGATATCAAAAGATTATTTCTTTAGCACCTGAAGTACTATAATTTTGAGTTAATGATATGCATATAAAGAAAGGAGATAATGTAATAGTCCTCATTGGTAAAGACAAGGGCAAAAAAGGAAAAGTTGTAAAAGCTATTCCCAAGACAAACCGTGTCGTTGTTGAAGGTGTAAATGTGTACAAAAAGCACAAGAAACCAGGACGAGGAGGCGAGAAAGGATCAATCGTTGAAATTACCCGATCAGTTGATGTCTCTAACGTAAAGTTAGCAAAATAATCTATGTTAAACGTAAAAGAAAAAGCACAAAAATCTTTTGAAACCTTAAAGGGTGTTTTTGGATATAAAAATGCCTTACAAGCACCTCGACTTACAAAAGTCGTCCTTTCTGTTGGTACAGGTGGTGCAGTGAAAAAAGATAAAAATAAAAATGATTTTATTTCTGGAAGACTCGCAAGAATTTCAGGCCAAAAGCCAGCACTTCGCCAGGCAAAAAAATCTATTTCAAGTTTTAAAATAAGACAAGGAGACCCTATTGGCGTATCGGTGACTCTTCGTGGCCCTCGCATGTACCAGTTTTTGGATAAACTATTTTCAATTGCACTTCCTCGTACAAAAGATTTTCGTGGCATAGACCGAAAAATTGTTGATGATATTGGAAATGTAACTATTCCAATCAAAGAGCATACTATTTTCCCTGAAACATCAGACGAAGAACTCAAAGACGTATTCTCTATGGCAGTAACTATTGTCTCAACAGCAAAAACAAAAGAAGAGGGGATGAAGTTCTACGAACTTATAGGAGTTCCATTTAAATAAGATGACATACAGCCCGGCCCAGTGCCGGGCTTGCTTTTTTTTCAAAATATGGTTTAATAGGGCTGAAATTGATTTAAAAACTATAAACCCCCAGACATGAAAAAGATTTTCGCCTTATTTTGTGGCCTCTTTTTGGCCCTTACTCTTCTTTCTCAGACATCCAAAACTGGTATTGCCGTGCTTTTACCGGTAGAAAACGTTGTGCAAACCGGCACTTTCAACGAAGTGACCGGTAAACAGGATGCCTACCCTCAGTATCAGCGCTGGAAACTGTTGGAAGTTAATCCTTTGACGCTTTTGCCTTACAACCCGCACAATCCTGTCAGCGTTTTACTTTATGTAAAGATCAACGACAGCAGGGCAAAAGAAAAAATGGACAGCATTATCGGTGTTGTAAAAACCGAGCCCGTTGTTCTTGACGGGACTCTTTTCAAAGAGAAGACCACAAAAAAAATCCGCAGAAAAGGTGATGTTGAAATCACTGAAGTGTTCCAGGTGGACAACTGGGCGCCACTCAAACTCGCCAAACAGCGTATGGGCGAGGTAACTGGCCAGGTGCTGGTTGATGCTCAGAAGCTTGATTCAGCATTGCAGGTGACCGACCAGGTTCTTGCAGATAACGAAAAACTTCTGAAAGAAAACGAACAGCTCAAAGCTGATGCCCAGAAAGAAAAACTGGTACAGCAAAAAGAAAAACAACCGGTGAAAGAAAACATCCCGCCCCCGACGAAAGAACAAAGGCGCCGGCAAAATATCGTAATCCAGGCAGTTAAACCGTCTGGAACCTAAAATTTTCACAAATAAGATTATAATCCCGCTCCGAAAGGTCCGGGATTTTTTATTGCATGCCCCAATATATTGCAACGATTGCTGCAGTTTCTCCACGTAGGGTTGTTATACCAAGAGAGCCTACCTCAATATGTAAATTTTTTGCATGGAGAATTTCATCATCTGTAAAACCACCCTCGGGTCCAACAAAAAGACCAATACTTTTAAATGTATTTTTTATATCTAGACCACTTTTATCAAACAAGAAGGTCTTTTCATTTTCCTTTAAACTCTCTGCAATTGCATCTGAAAATGTGAGTGCTTCAGAAAGGATAGGTATTTGTGAGAGACCAGATTGTTCACTTGCTTCTTTAATAATTTTTTTCAAGCGATCGACTTTTAGTCCTTGTTTGATTGTTCTTTGAGTTATGATGGGTACGATTTTTGTCACTCCTAATTCTGTTGCTTTTTGGCAGACCAGCTCGAAGTTTTCCTTTTTTAGGATTGCACAATAAAGAGTCACATTTTTCTTCGGCATCAATGATTCCTTTTTAGTAATATTATTTAGATATACAGTGTCAGTATCTATTTTCTCAATCACTCCTTCGTAATCAGCACCTCTGCCATCACTTATACATATTGTCTCTCCTGGTTCTAGTTTTAAAACCTTACGTATCTGTCTTACAAGTTCTCTATCTGTAAGTGTGTTTCCGGCACCAAGTTCTGCAATAAAACGATGAATTTTCATATCTTCATACTACCATTTGATTTTTCATTGTATAATAGCAAATAGATTATGGACTTTTCCTTAAATCCAGAAATAACCTATTTTGCAAAAACGAATTTCAGAGGGGCTGATAAGATTTTTGGTATTAAGCGGAAAGATAGGCGGCAACATATGTATGTTTTAGGTAAATCAGGTACTGGTAAGTCAACGCTGATTGAAAACATGATTATTCAGAATGTATACAACGGGGAAGGCGTATGTGTCGTTGACCCGCACGGTGAGCTCGTGGAAAAGATTATGGAACTCATACCAGAATCTCGGGCAAAGGACGTTATATACTTTAACCCAGCGGATACAGAGCATAATATTGGTTTTAACCCATTTCAGCTCGATGATCCAAAATATCGTGATCTTGTTGCTGCAGGACTCATGGGAATATTCACCAAAATTTGGGCAAATGCATGGAGTTCTCGAATGGAATACATTTTACAAAACTGTATTTTGGCCCTTCTTGATGTGCAAGGATCGACACTTTTAGGTATTCCTCGTCTTTTGGTAGACAAGGATTATCGACAATATGTTATTTCAAATATTAAAGATCCTGTTATTAAGAACTTTTGGATTCATGAGTATGAGGCGTGGCGTGATCAGTTTAGAAATGAAGCTATTCAACCAATTCAAAACAAGGTAGGACAATTTCTTTCATCTGCACTTGTAAGAAATATTGTTGGTCAATCAAAAAGTACAATTAATCTTTTTGATATTATGAACCAACAAAAGATTTTCCTTGTGAATGTATCAAAAGGGCGTATCGGGGAAGACAACTCATCTCTGTTAGGTGGCATGCTTATTACTAAGTTACAGCTTGCAGCGATGGAACGTATTCGTATCGCCGAAACAGAACGTAAAGATTATTATCTGTATATTGATGAATTTCAAAATTTTTCAACAGAAAGTTTTGCGTCGATTCTCTCTGAAGCACGTAAATATC
>CAZDDY010000010.1:0-15275 GCA_964504455.1 uncultured Candidatus Saccharibacteria bacterium
ACAACGACATCTATATTTTCCTTTTCTTTTAGTTGTTTTGCGGCTAAAAGTGCTTTGTACACAAGCGCGCCTGTTGCCATAATTGCAAAATCTGGCTTCTCTTTCGGTTCATAGTATATATATGCTTTTCCAATCTCAAAAGGTGTTTGTGATGTTGTCATGACTTCAGTTTTTTCTCTAGCGAGTCGTATGTAAACTGGTGTTTTCCAATCAAGCGTTGCAAGGACTGCTTTATGTGCCTCTATGTGATCACATGGTGAAATGACGGTCATATTAGGTATAACCCTCATGAGTGCAATATCCTCAATTGCCTGATGCGTTCCCCCGTCTGGCCCAACAGAAATTCCGGCATGCGAGCCCACGATTATTACCTTCCTGTCATTATAAGCAATAGTTGTTCGTATCTGCTCCCAATTACGTCCTGGCGAAAACATTGCGTATGAACTCACAAAAGGAATTTTACCTACTGCAGCCATGCCCGAGGCAACAGTTACAAGGTTTTGTTCCGCAACGCCAATTTCAATAAATCTTTCTGGGTATTTTTCCACAAATAGATTCATTTTGGTTGATTCTGTGAGATCCGCACACAGTGCAACTATGTCTTTGTTTTTTTCTCCTGCATCAAGGAGTCCAGTACCAAAACCATGGCGAATAGGTATTTGTTCGATATCTTCTGAGAAAATTTTTTCATTAAGTTTTAAATCGTCATTAATCATTTTTGGTATTTCTATATTGATTTTTAATCTTCCAATAATTTTCACTTCCTGGGTATGAGACTTCTGATTCATTTTTCATTAAATCTGCTGGATATTTTTTCTTTACCTTCTCTAGTTTTTCTCTAATAATTGCCTCTGTATCAATATCAAGTACAACTGACATATCAAGACAGTATGTAAGAATATCAGCAAGTTCCCCTTTTAACTCCTCCATTAATTTCGAATCACTTTTTACTTCTTCTAGTGTTGGATTCCTCCACTGGAAATTTTCCAGTAGTTCTCCAGCTTCAATTGATATTGATTTTGCAATATCCCCTGGTTTTAACCTGTCCCAACCTCTTTCAGCTAAATATTCTTTTATGTCTTGCTCAAGTTTTTTCATCTTAACTTAGTAACAACTATTCATGTTCACTTCTTATTTTTCCACCTAGAGTCCTCAGTGCTTTCAGAGCGACTTCGCTTTGCTGATCTTTTGGTATTTTATCTGTTGGCCCAAGTCCTGGTGGGTTTCCATGCCACCTGAAGTCTCTCTCGAATTCTGGAACTCCTTTTCCTGGAATAGTCCGTGCAATAATTACGGATGGTTTTTCAAAAACTGCTTTTGCTCTCTCGATTGCAGAAAAGATTTCTTCAAAATTATGTCCGTCAACTTCTTGTACATGCCAGTTGAATGCTTCCCACTTCGCTGACAAATTTTCAAGTGGCATAACATCTTCAGTAAACCCGTCAATCTGAATATTATTTCTATCAATAATGGTAATAAGATTGCGTAACCTCTCTTTTCCTGCAAGCATAACTCCTTCCCATGTGTTACCTTCTTGTAATTCTCCATCTGAAAGAAGTGCATACACAAACTTGTCTGTTGAAATCCCCTCATTAATCCTTATGGCAAGCGCCATGCCGACTGCTTGAGATAGGCCTGACCCAAGTGGGCCTGAGGAATTTTCTAGTATTGGTAAGTATTCTCGGTGTGGGTGCCCTTGCAGTCGTGTCCCAAACTTTCTAAGTGTGAGTAATTCTTCCACGGGCAGATAACCAACATGAGCCAGTGTTGCATAAAGTACTGGGTTTATATGTCCATTTGAAAGCACAAGCCTATCTCGTCCTTCCCAGTGTGGGTTTTCAACATCATGTCGTAATACTTTAAAGTAAAGAAGTGTAAAAATATCTGCCATCCCGAGGGGGCCTGCGGTATGGCCACTCTTTGCTTCAGTAAGCATTTCAATGATGGATATTCGAATATCGTTTGCTTTCTCTTCTAAAAGTTTTATCTCTTCATTATCAAGAGTCATACAAACAGTATACCAAGCAATACTAACTTTGTAAGGTTTTTATTGCTTCAAGTGGGTCAAGTGAGTTGAAGACATACGAACCTGAGACAAGTCTGTCTGCACCGGCATCTATGAGACTTTTTGCGGTGCTTACATTTACACTGCCGTCAACGCTCACTTTTTTATTTGGCAAAATTTCTTTGATTGTTTTAATTTGTGTAAGCACTCTTTCGTCAAAGGATTGATCCTGAAAACCTACATTTGAAATTCCCATACACTGAACAAAAGAAATATGGTCTTTATACGGCAAAAGCTCTTCTGGGTTTGAGTCATTGCTAATTGCAATGCCAAATTCTATTTTTTCTTTCCAAAATAAATCCAAATTTTCGAAAAATGACAGTAAATTATCTTCTGCTTCCAAATGAAAAATAATTCTTGAAGGCCCCAGAGCTTTCCATTCCTCAAATCTTTCTCCTGCATTTTTCACCATCAGATCAAGTTCATAATTTATGTGATCCCAATATGGCAACCCATCTTCTTCTCGAAGTATGGCTTCGTACCTCTCTTCCTCTTTTTTGTTAAATGGCCATGTTTTTGAAGGGACAAAAACACCATCGCAGAGATCAATCTGCACGACGTGCGTACAATCAACAACACGTGCAACGTGTTCTTCGATATCTGTATATGAATCTGGGAGTACTGCTGGGATAATTTCTACCATATATTTATTGTACACTACTCCCTAAAGCAATCGTGCACGTTACCATTTTTTTCTGAGATACATACGTACACACTTCTTCAAGGATCTTAGGGGTAGTATCGAAAAAGTACGGATCAGTTCTTATGTCATGAAAGGTTAAAATAAGCCACTCTTTTCTTTCAATTGCTTGATCGATCCAATTCTTTATAATTTCAAAAGTTGTATGTCTAACTACTGCTTTTGTTGGCAATAGATATTTTTTAAGTTCTTGGTTTTTTGGCGTATGTCTTAAGTACGCACGCGCACCGATAAAGCCAGCTCTTTTTACTAGTTTTGCAACATACGAATTTGCCCAGCCGTACGGATATGCGAAAGTGTGCATGGTAATACCATTACTTTCAAATTCTTTTTTTGACACAAAGACTTCCTTTTTCGCCTTCCAAAACCAAATTACGAGGTTTTTGTGAGACCTACTATGTGAACCAATTTCATGACCTTCTCTTTCGATGCTTTTGCAATCTTCAAATGAGAGCCTGCCTTCTCTCTCTTTTATCATTTTCTTTGGCGGGCAAGACATCACGTAGAAAGTTCCTTTGATATTGTACTTATTTAAAATAGGCACGGCCACGGAAAGGTGATTTTTCCAACCATCATCAAATGCAAAAGAGATCATATCTTCTCGATTCTACGTATGTGTCGTTCGTTATTTGAAAATGGAGTACTCAAGAAAGTATCTATGGCTTTTAATGCCTCTTCCTCGGTTATAAACCTTACTCCAAGCGAAATAATATTTGCATCATTGTGTAAGCGTGATAGTTTTACAATTTCATATGCATCTTCTGAAGTATTACCTTCAATGTCTATTGAATCTTTTGCACACACACCACCATAAAACACGGTTGCACGTACGTTGTTAAACTTATTTGCAACCATTGCTTCACCTTGACCAGAACCACCGCATATTATTCCCATGGCTTGGTCTGCCTTTGAAACTGCATCAGCAACGGGTTTTATGAAATCTGGGTAATCATCGCTTGGGTTGTATTCTTCCGCACCGAAATCTACAACAACATAGTTTTTTGCAAGCAAGTAATCTTTAATTTTTTGTTTTAACCCAAATCCTGCATGATCTGAGCCTAAGTAGATTTTCATTTTATGACTGTCCAGCCTTAATTACATGATCAACGAGTGTGTATGTATACCCCATTTCGTTGTCATACCACGCCATTACTTTGACTAAATTACCTCCAATCACTCGCGTGAGTTCGAGGTCTGCAATAGAAGCATAGCGACTTCCTAAAATATCAGAAGATACAAGTGGCTCATGTGTAACAGAAAATACTTTCATCCACTGAGACTCTTTTGAAGCATCAAGCAGTATTTTATTTACTTCTTCTTTTGAAGTTTCTCTTTTGGAAATAAATGTAACATCGACAATTGAACCTGCAGGTACTGGCACTCTAATTGATATACCATCAAAAAGATTAGTAAGTTCAGGAAATGCTTTTGTTACAGCAATAGCAGCTCCCGTTGAAGATGGCACAATATTTTGTGCAGCAGCTCGTCCTTCACGAAGATCCTTTTTGCTTGGCCCATCAACAAGTGCTTGAGAGGCAGTATAGCCGTGTACTGTATTTAAAACCGCTTTCTCGATGCCTATTTTCTCGTGTAGTATTGCAATAAGCGGAGATGCAGCATTTGTTGTACAAGATGCATTTGAAGTAATATCACATGTACCAAACTTCTCTTCATTTACTGACATAAGAATTGTTTCAGCTACAGGCCCACCCTGCTCATCTTTTGTTGGAGCAGAGATAACTACTTTTTTTGCTCCACAATCTAGGTGAAACTTAGCTTTTTCAAATGAAGTAAAAAGTCCAGTTGATTCAACAACAACATCAATATCTAGTTCTTTCCAGGGAAGTTTTGTTGTGTCTTTTTCTGATACAAAGTGTATTGCCTTTCCGTCGATAATGATGCTTTTACCATCTTCTGCAACAGGGTGTTCCCACTTTCTATACACAGTATCGTACTTGAGTAGATATGTGAGACTTTCAAGTGATCCTAAATCATTTATTGCTACAACTTCAAGCTCCGGTCTTTCCCATGCGATTTTTAAGAATGCACGACCGATTCGGCCAAATCCGTTTATTGCTATGCGTGTTTTTTTCATGCTTTTATTATATCAGACTCAAATTCATATTTAACCTTTCCTAACCAATGCCCAATTACCACTATCAAACCATAAACACCGTTGAACAGAAAAATTGGCACTATAAAAATGCCGAAAATCAAAAGTGGGTTCATTAGGCCAATGAACATACCCCCTGTTGATAAAAATATTCCTAGACTTTCCTTTACGATAGTAAACACATGACTGCTACTATCAGCGGTGACAAAAAAACTGAAAAAAATAAGCATGCTAAGCAAAAATGTAAAAATATTATACATATTAATTTTCTTATATGCTAAAAAAATAGCTGACAAAACTATAAGGATTGAGTTAATTATGCAATATATATGAATCCAAGTATCTAACTTTATTTCATCTATAGAAGCTAGATTAAAAGTCAGAATCGTAATACCTATACCTGTAAGACCTATTACCCAGGCATAGTTAACTCTTTTTTTATTTGATATTACTTTAATCATTTATGTTCCCAGTATCTCCTCAAGCATAGTCTTTGCTAGGCTCGGGTTTACTGCTCCTTTTCCTTCTTTCATAACATTGCCAACCAAAAACATGATTGCTGATGCCTTGCCGGCCTTATACTCAGACACGGCTGTTTGATTTTCATTGATCACCTTCTCGATTATGTGTTTTATCGCTTCTGGATTACTTTTTTGGAGTAATCCTCTTTCTTCAGCTATTTCCTTTGGAGATCGATTTAGTCTGCTTAATTCTGGCAATAAGTCTTTTGCAGTTCTTGAAGATATAAGATCATCTCCTAAAAGATTCATTAGTTCCGCAAAAAATTCTGGTTTTGGAAACTCGAATGAACTATCCTTTTTCTTTAAACCTAAAAGATCAGAAAGAATGTAGTTTGCTACAAGCACGGTCTCCTTTTGTTTGTTTTTTTCTTCTAACATTGAAACTACTGACTCAAAATATGAAGAAAGTTCAACATCTTGAACAAAGACCTCAGTGTCAGTCTCTTTTATTCCGAATTCTTGATATCTGATCCTTTTGTTTTTGGGTAACTCCGGGAGTTCACTCAACATTTTTGGAATGTCAAAAATATCTTTAAGCACTAGTTTTGGCAAATCTGGATCAGGAAAATATCTATAATCCTGAGCATTTTCCTTGCTTCGCTGTGAAAATGTCTGACCTTTCATTTCATCCCATCCACGAGTTTCTTGTACTATTTCGTTTTGTTTTCCTTCTTCATGAAGTTTTTTCATCCTTTCTACTTCATATAAAATTGCTTTCTCAACACTCTTGAAAGAGTTTACATTTTTAACTTCAACCTTCGGTCCAAATGTATTAGGATCAGCTGAAATAGAAACATTCACGTCTACACGCATTTGTCCTTTTTCCATGTTTGCATCAGAAACTCCTAGCGTACGAAGTAAAAGTTGGTATTCTTTTGCGAAATTTGACGCAATAGTTGCATCATGAATAACAGGTTCAGTAACAAGTTCCATAAGCGGAACGCCTGCTCTATTAAAATCAATAAGTGAATACTCTCCTCTGTCGTGTTTTGAGGTTGCAGTATCTTCCTCCATATGAATGCGTGTAATTTTTACGCCGGCCAATTCTCCGCCAGAAACCACTGGATATTTATATTGGCTAATCTGGTAACCTTTTGGAATATCTGGGTAAAAATAGTTTTTTCTATCAAATTCTGTAAACGAATCTGAGATTGTTGACCCAAGTGAAAGCCCAACTTTAATAATACTTTCGATTGCTTTTTTGTTTATAACCGGAAGTGTCCCCGGGTGCGCTAGACACACAGGGCAAATGTTTGTGTTTGGTTTTTCTTCTTCTGGATCATTCTTGCATCCACAAAACATTTTTGAATTTGTCTTGAGTTCAGAATGAATTTCAAGTCCTACAGTCGTAAAATATTCTGTCATATTTATTGAGTATACATATAATTTGGCTATTTTCCACCGCCAATTTTTTCCTTTAGTATGTGTGCGAGCGCTGTTTTAAAGTCGTGAATCAATACATCATCATAAAGAGATAGCACTAGCACCTCTTTACCTTCAAAAAGTTTTTTATACGAAAGAAGTGTTTTTTCATCAATTAAATCAGCCTTTGTGAGAACTATTACTTCAAATTTTTCAAGAAGACTTGGGTCGAATTGTTTTAATTCATTCCGTATTGTGTCGTAAATATTTTTAATCTCATCTTTATTTTCTACCGAGATTAGATGTAGTAGCATTTTCGTTCTTCGAATGTGTTTAAGAAACTTATGTCCTAAGCCTCTACCTTCGGCTGCACCTTCTATAAGCCCCGGAATGTCGGCAATAATATAGCCATAGAAATCTCCGAGATTAGGATCAAGTGTGGTAAATGCATAATCTCCCACCTTGGCTTCAGCATTTGTAATTATATTTAAAAGACTTGATTTACCTGCATTTGGTAATCCAACAAGTCCAACGTCCGCAAAAAGTTCAAGTTCGATATTAAAGTACGCCTCTTCTCCTAAAGCTCCTTCGGTTGATTGTTTGGGTGTTGTGTTTACAGAACTTTTAAAATACTCATTTCCATGTCCACCTTTCCCGCCTGTTAAAATAAGTTCTTTTTGTCCTTCTTCTTCTAATGAGACAGATTTTTCTGTAGATAGATTTTTTACAATCGATCCCACAGGCAATTCAATAACAAGATCTTCTCCTTGACGACCTTGTCTACTTCTATCTTCACCAGGGCCACCATTTCCAGCCTCAAAGTGCTTTTGATGGGCGTAACGAGAGAGAGTGTGCATTGCCCTTGTACCTTTTACGTACACACTGCCACCTCGCCCACCATTGCCTCCGGAGGGTCCACCTTTCGAAATGAATTTTTCATGGCGCCAACGCACAACACCATCTCCGCCTTTTCCAGCTTTTATATGTACTTTTATGTGATCTAAGAATGCCATTATGATTTTAGTGCTAGTAGTGCCATCTTTATAGCAGATTCCTTATCCTTTGCAACAGCAAGAAAAAGAGCTCGATGGCAAAACAACGCTCCGTCTATGTGTGTTACTGTTCTTATTGCTTCATCCTTGAGGCCTGCCCAGTGACTTGGAAGAGTTTTTCGAAGTGTGAATGATCCTTTTTGTATTGGAATAGTTGCAACCCTCCAAGTTCCATCTGGTCTCGGAGAAACAACAAATAGTGGTTCTGGAAATTGTACTAATACTTCCTCGAATGGATAATTTTCATTTAGGATAATGATTTTTTTGTCCTGCGACCGGCTGTACTCTTTTAATACACGTTCTTCTGCAATTTTATTATCTTTTGTTTTTTCAATCTCACGAACAAGAATATCTTTTGCAAATGCAACCAGGTTTTTGAATTCTCTATTCACATTAATCTTTCCGTACTCTCTCCAACTTGGCAGCCTTGTTCCTATTATCGATTGAATTCGATAGGGAGAAATATTTTTTATTAGTGGTGTCACAATTTCTTGCCCATTATCATTGGCATCAATTGGTTGCACCAATCTCTCATCAATTATTTTTGCTACCTCATCTGATCCACAGATCAAGCTGCCAAAATCTTTCCAGATTAATCCAAATGTTGCGTATTCAATTCCATTTTCTCTTTTACCAGCACCACCTAGCTGGTGATGGTCGTATGCCCCAATTTTTGGATTATATATTTGGCCAACATCAAGTACATAGTCAGCACTTGCAAGTACATGTGTCTCTCTTGTTCTGAGTATCTTTATTCTCCCATCGTGAACCAACGAAAGTGTGGCTATTGCAAAAATCTCATCAGCATGAAAATTTCCATCATGAGTGACGATTATTTTTTTTGATTTAAAAAAATTTAAAATTGACATTCTTAAGATTTAATAAGAAGCCTTGCAATAAATGCACATGCCGAAATGATAAGCGAACCCAATACTGCGACCCAAAATGAAGATACGGAAAAACCTGAAAGCAAAAGTGCTAAGACCCAAACGCCGAATCCATTAATAATTATTGTGAAAAATCCGAAGCTAATAACGGAAATAGGCAACGTAAGGATTGTAAGTACGGGCTTAACTGTTTTCTGAAATAAAAACAAAAGAATGGCAATCGTTATAACCTGCCAAAAGCTTCCCACTACAAACCCTGCAACACTTTGTGATGCAAGTACAATTCCAAGTGATAAAGCTATAAATTCAATAAGAAAATGCATATTACATCTCTTCAACGATTTTTTTTACGAGCACACCATCGGCCTTTCCTTTTAAATCTTTCATAATGAGTCCGATTAATTTTCCTTTATCCTGGCTGTCACCTAAAGTTCCAATTTTACTTTTCACAAAATTTCTTATTTCTTCTTCATCCATTTGCTTGGGTAAAAATGTTTCAATAATTTTAAGCTGTGCTTCATCTTCTTGCGCCAAATCTTCTCTGTTTCCCGCTCTGAATTGTGAAATTGCATCCTTCCTTTGTTTTGCAATGCGAGAAATAACAGTCAGAGTGTCCTCATCAGAAAGTATCTCTTGTGGTTTCATTCCCTTAGAGACAAGTTCATTCGTACAGGCGCTTAGTATCGCCCGTAAAGTCTCCAGTCTAACCTGGTCCTTTGCAAGCATAGCCTCTTTTATATGGCCTTTTATTTCTTCGTGAATCATATAGTGAGTATACCATGCTGTGGTACAATATGTTTATGTATAAGCTTATATTTCTAGACACAGAAACAACAGGAAATGAAAAAAAAGACTATCTTTGCCAGGTATGCTATTCACTAAACGGTGAATTTTATGTTGAAAATTTTAAACCGCCAATTCCTATTTCCATTGAATCTATGGCGGTGCACCACATTACACAAAAAATGGTGGACGACAAGGCACCTTTCAAAGGAAGTGATATGTACAAAAACCTTGAGTCTTTTTTTCTGGATGAGAAAGTTGTGATGATCGCACATAATGCTCCGTTTGATATTATGATGCTCGAAAAGGAAGGACTGCATGTAAGAAAGTATATTTGCACATTAAGACTTTTAAGATATTTAGACGATGAGCAAAAAATTCCAAGACATAACTTGCAATACCTAAGATACTTTTTGGGTTTTGAACTAGATGCTCCGGCCCATGATGCAAAAGGAGATGTGATAGTTTTGAAAGAGCTTTTTACTCACTTGTTAAAAATTTTTAAAACCAAAGAAAACATTTCTGAAGACGAAGAAGCTATCAAAAAAATGATTGAAGTATCTTCAACCCCAAGCCTTATACGAGTATTTAATTTTGGGAAGCATGCAGGTAAGTTTGTCGCTGATGTCGCAAAAACAGACCGTGGGTACCTCGAGTGGCTCCTTGAACAAAAAAAACAGTCTCCTGCAAATGAAGAAGACTGGATATATACGCTTGAGAAGTATTTGAAAAATTAAAGTGTTTTGACAATTGTCTATTTTTCTTGTATAGTAGCAACGATTTTGAAAACTATAAAAACTTAAAGACATGATGTACACCATTAAGTTTGCCTCAAGTGGAGGCACTTTTAACGTTACAAAAGCTGACAGTGCGCTGCGACCAATTATTGCCTACATGAAAGATGGGCAATTCGATCCCCGGGGTGCCTATGCCGTGGTAAAAAAAATGGGCCTCTCTCGTACGACAGAAGCTACTATGGGTGAAGCAATAGAAATAAAGCTTCTGCCAATGTGGGTGGAGAGAAGCCGTCGTGGTTCGTACCTTCGTTTTATTCTCCACAATCCTGGAGGGCTGATAAATCCCGAGGGAGCAATCATAGTTGAGACCAGTGACGGCTCACTTCAAAACGGCCCCCATGTTTGTGAGGCAGCAAAGACTATTTACAGAAAACTCTGGGGCCGGAGCATAAAGCAATTGGTACTTTTGCTCGCCGAAGTCCAGGGACTCTACTGCGAAAATAATTTTGTGAAAAGTGAAGCCTGGCTTACTAATAAGACAAAGGACTTTGCATTCATCAAAAAAATGACAGCACTGTTGTCCAAAGATATGGGCCAACAGAAAGAATCCTGATCTTTACATATTTCCTTATAAAGCCGTATTCGTACGGCTTTTTTTATTTCTGATTTCAAAGTAAAATATGTTTGTGGAAATACTATATATTTTGGGAGGACTAGTGATTGGTGGCATTATTGTCTATATTTTGTTGCGCTCACAAAGCCAAAAGTCTCCACATACGGAAACTGGTTTTAATCTCTTACTCCAACAGTTAAACAATCTACAAGCAGCCGTAGACCAAAAATTGGGCGCAACAAGCAAAGAAGTTTCTGACACACTTCGTACTCAGAACAAAGAAGCAAATGAAATAATTCGTGATATCACAGACAGGCTCGCTCGACTTGATGAAACAAACCGGCAAGTTGTAGGATTTGCTGACCAGTTGCGTAGTTTGCAAGATATCCTTAAAAATCCAAAACAGCGAGGAACTATTTTAGGCGAATACTATCTTGAGACAATACTTTCAAAAGTGCTCCCACCAGGTACTTTCAAAACGCAGTATCTATTCAAAAATGGTGATTTAGTGGATGCAGCTGTTTTTGTTGGCAAAAAAATAATCCCAGTTGATTCAAAGTTTTCTCTTGAAAATTACAACCGCATTATAGAAGCAAATGAAAGTGGAAAAAATGCTGATGCTTTTATTTCAGAATTTAAGAAAGATATTAAAAAACGTATAGACGAAACAGCGAAATACATACGACCAAATGAAGACACGCTTGAATTTGCATTCATGTTTATTCCTCATGAATCAATTTACTACGATCTACTTGTTGCCGAAGTTGGAAGTATAAAAATAAATACCCAAGATTTAATCGGCTATGCATTTGAGAAAAAAGTTATTATTGTATCCCCTACCTCATTCCTCGCATATTTGCAGACAGTATTACAAGGACTGAGATCACTGCAAATAGAAGAAAGCGCGAAGGACATTACCAAACGTGTACAAGACTTAGGAAAACACTTGAAAGCATATGAAGAATACCACAACAAACTCGGTGTTTCTCTTGGCACGGTAATAAATCATTACAAAAGCTCTGGCAGTGAACTAAAAAAAGTTGACAAAGATGTTTTAAAAATAACTGGAGTAAGTCCTGAACTTGAAGTTTTGCAAATTGATAAACCTGAATTTGGCGAGGAATAAAAAAATGGTTACCCGAAGGTAACCATTTTGGTTTAACTATAAAACTAAAAGTAAGTAAACTTGTTACAAGTAATCTGGGACACCAAACAAAACTTTAATATCGGGCCTCTCTTTATCTTTGGTATTAAGTTGATACAAACCCACTGTACGTAAATCACCTTTCCGTAAAAATGTCTTAATTTCAACAAGGTATTTACCAAGCTCTTTGAAAGTGAACACCGGTGACACCATGTTTGGCCAATCCCACCATAAAGTTGGTGAGGTTTCGTATCTTATTTTTCCACCATTTATTATTAGACGACATACATAACCTTCCATGGGTTCACCTTTTTCCTTCGTATGTATTTGAAGGGCGTATATGACATCACCCACTTTTTCCCTCTGCCAATGGAAAAGTACGTTTGTTGAAACTATTTTCTTAAGAAGATTAACAATATCTTTTATTGTAAACATACCTGGTTCTGCATTCTCCAATGTTTGAATAATGGACTTTACGTCAGTATGCATATAAGTATTTTTAATTTTTGTTTCAAGTATATTGAATAACAATTTGCAAAGATTGTAAAGAAAATAAAAATGGTTACCCGAAGGTAACCTAAAATTTTTTATATAACAAAACCTGTTATGTATGGCATATCTTTCTTTCTCTCACTAAGATCAAGCCACGTAAGTTTTGGCTTATTAAATTCAAAACGGAGCTTAAAGTACTTATTGCTTTCAAACTGATCACCTAATATTGCAGATTCTTTAACTAAAGTATTTGCAAAAATATTTGGGTTTGCCAGCGAAATCCATAAAACACTGAAGATCGTCAAGAAAAACTCATTATCGGCCAAGTGTGGCAATGAGTGTTTTTCTCCACGGAGAATTTTGGAAAATTTTATTGGCACTACGAGAATGTCTCCGCATTCTTGTCTCATCCAAATTCTTCTCATGCATTCTGCAGTCCGATCCATTTTCCTCAAATCATCTCCGCTAAAGTGCCCGCACTCGTTATAGAGGTTTTGCCTTTCTTTCATTTTCAGTACAGCAAAATTTGTCATTATCGCATGCCTCATCTCAATAGAAATATTTGCTATTCCATTTAAAGTTGCGACTTTTGGCGCTTTGGGGAAACACGCCCAGCCATCTGCTTCTATGGGAAGATCAAGTCTTCCCGCTTTAATTGGTGAATAATAGTTTCTGTCTATTCCACCAATGCCAGGTATGACATTTTGGAACACCTGTTCTTGGTGTTCTATATTTTTGAGTTTCATTTTCAATTTTTAGATTCAACCAATTAAATCACAAAAAACCAACTTGTCAATTTACTTAATGACAAACAAAAGTGCACCTACTGTAATAAATACTGCACCAAGTGCTGTTTTCCATGTAAAAGACTCTCCTAGGAAAAGTGCTGCGAGGATCACTACAAACACAACTGAGAGTTTATCAAGAGCCGCAACAGTTGAAGCTGGGCCATATTTAAGCGCAAAGAAATAACAAAGCCAAGAGAGTGCTCCAGCAAGTCCTGAGAGTGCGATGAAAAGAATTGGTTTACCTGAAAGTGTTTCGATCCCTTTAAACTTGCCGAGAGACAGAGCAACACTCACAAGAAAAACCGCCATAATGCTGGAGCGAACTGCTGTTGCAAGTGTTGAATCTACTGTTTTTAATCCAATTTTTCCTAAAATGCCAACACCAGCTGCAAACACTGCTGATAATAATGCAAAAAATATCCAGCTCATATATTTGTTCTAGTTTTATCTGAATTTGATGTCACAACATCATACGCACTTCCAGTCATTTTTGCAGCAACTTTTGTACTTAATTTTTGAGACATAAGTACAATAAAGAAAAAGAAGAAAAATACTCCTGCTAAAATCACAAGCCAAACTGATCCATTCCCAAATATTCCGAAACCCCAAAGCATAAAGCCTAACCCAAGAGCCCCTAGAATTACGAGCGGGAGTGCAAAGAAACCGGCAACCACATCTTTTGAGACGTCTTCAGCAGTACCTTTTGGGTTTTTAATTGCTTTTTTACCAAGGAAAAACCATTTTATAAGCTTAAACATAATATGTATTGTAGAATTGAAAACAAAATCCCGCAATCTCTGCGGGATTTTGTTTTACTGTGCTTCAGTATCTCGTATTGTCTCGTCTTTTGGTGGTTCAGGGTTTTCTCCTTGAGGAGGAGTCCCTTGTGCGTTTTGCGCATCTTTTTGCATTACTTCACCAACTTTTGAAAGTGAATTTGAGAGTGCTTCGGTATCAGTTTTTATTTTCGCAATATCACTAGCTTCTTTTGAGGTTTTGAGTGTTGCTACTTTTTCTTCAACGTCTGACTTAACTTCAGCTGGTATTTTGTCTGCGAAATCTTTTAGTGATTTTTCTGCAGTAAATATCATCATGTCTGCTGTGTTTTTCACATCTGCGGTTTCTTTTTTCTTTTGATCCTCCTCGGCATGTGTCTCTGCGTCTTTCTGCATTTTCTTTATTTCATCTTCTGTGAGTCCTGAACTTGCTTCAATACGAATTGATTGGCTTTTCCCAGATGCTTTATCTTTTGCAGTCACATTTAGGATTCCATTCGCATCAACGTCAAATGTCACTTCAACTTGTGGAATACCACGTGGAGCTGGTGGAATACCTTCCAAAATAAATCGTCCAAGAGATTTGTTGTCAGTTGCCATAGGACGCTCACCTTGGACAATATGAATGTCTACAGATGTTTGGTTATCAGCCGCAGTTGAGAAAATCTGTGACTTAGAACTTGGGATAGTAGTATTTCTTTCAATCAGTTTTGTAGAAACACCTCCAAGAGTTTCAATGCCTAGCGAAAGCGGGATAACATCAAGAAGAAGGATATCTCTCACTTCTCCCTTAAGCACCCCTCCTTGCACTGCGGCACCAAGTGCCACAACTTCATCCGGATTAATTGATCGGTTTGGTTCTTTTCCAAAGTAATTTTTTACTTCTTCAACAATCTTAGGCATTCTTGTTTGCCCACCAACAAGGATGATTTCGTGAATATCACCCTTTGAAAATCCAGACTGCTCAATCGCTCGCTTGGTAATTTCAATAGAACGATCTACATATTCTTTAGCAAGCTGCTCAAGCTGTGCACGGGTCATTTTAAGCACAAGATGCTGTGGGCCTGCGTCAGTTGAGGTAATAAACGGAATGTTGATTTCTGTTTCTGTAACAGTTGAGAGTTCGTGTTTTGCTTTTTCAGCTGCCTCTTTAAGTCTCTGAAGAGCGAGAACATCCTTTTTTACATCAAGACCAGACTCCTTTTGAAATTCGCTCGCAATCCAGCTAATAATTTCTCTATC